>DRKF01000395.1 GCA_011051915.1 Acidimicrobiales bacterium
CCCCCCTGTTCGTGATGCTGCTGGGTGAGGTGTCCCGGTGGACCGGTGATCTGGACCTGGTGAACCGGCTCCTACCCGCCGCCGACGCGGCCATTCGGTGGGTGATCGACCGAGGCGAGCGCGACCCGTCGGGATTCGTGGCCTACGAACGCAGCCATCCCGGTGGACTGGAGAATCAGGGCTGGAAGGACTCCTGGGACGGGATCCGGCGGGGTGACGGTTCCGTCGTCAGGGGCAGGATCGCCCTGTGCGAGGTCCAGGGCTACGCCTTCGCCGCCTACCGGGCCCGGGCGGAACTGGCCCGAACCCTCGGGGACGACCGTACCGCGACGGAGATGGACGCCCGGGCCGAAGACCTGGCCCGCCGTTTCGAGGACGCATTCTGGCTCCCGGAGCAGGGCTGGTACGCCGTCGGCCTGGACTCCGACGACGCTCCTATCGACAGCCTGACGTCCAACATCGGTCACCTGCTGTGGAGTGGAATCGTCTCACCCGAGAGGGCCCGGACCGTGGCCGCCAGGCTGGTGTCACCCGAGATGTTCACCGGTTGGGGGGTCAGGACCCTCTCCTCCGCGAACCCGGGGTACAACCCGCTCTCCTACCACTGCGGGTCCGTCTGGCCCCACGACAGCGCACTGGTGGCCGCCGGCCTCGCCCGCTACGGCCTGGACCGGGAGGCGGGTTCGATCGCCCGGGGACTCATCGACGCCTCCCGTCACACCGGAGGTCGCCTGCCCGAGCTCTTCGGAGGCTTCCACCGCGACGAACTCCCCCAGCCGGTCCCCTACCCGACCTCGTGCTCACCGCAGGCGTGGTCGGCCGCCGCCCCTCTCCTGCTGATCCGCTCGATACTGGGGCTCCGGCCGGACATGCCCCGTCGACGGCTGCGCCTGCGCCCCCGCCTTCCCGAGGGCATCGGCCGGCTCTCCCTGACCCAGCTGGCCCTCGCCGGTTCCACCGTGACCATCACCGCCGAGGGCGACCACGTCGAGGTGACCGGTCTACCTTCCGACGTCGAGGTGGTCATTGAGTGACAACGGGATTCCGGTGTCCACCGGCGGGTGGGTATTCGATGTGGACGGGGTTCTGACCGACACCGCATCGCTCCACTATCGGGCCTGGAAGGCACTGTTCGACCGGGTCCTGCCCTCCACGGTCAGGTCCTTCGGTCCTGACGACTACCACCGTCTCGTGGACGGTCGCCCCCGCCTGGTGGGCCTCCGGGCCGTGCTTTCCGACCGGGGTCTCGACATCCCCACCGGCTCCGAATCCGATCCTCCCGGCGTGGGTACGGTGCGAGCCATGGCCGCCCTCAAGCAGCAGGAGTTCCTCGGGTTGCTCGACACCGTCGGAGTCCGGGTGTTTCCCGACGCCCTGCTGCTGCTGGATCGCCTCGATGGGGTCGGTGTACCGGCCGCGGCCGCCTCCGCCAGCCGGAACATGCACCGGGTACTGGCCTCGGCCGGTATCGAGTCACGGTTCCGGGCGACCGTGGACGGTAACGACGCCGCCGCCCTGCATCTGGAGCCGAAGCCGAGACCCGATCTGTTTCTCGAGGCCGCCCGGCGTCTCCGAACGACGCCCGACCGGTGCGCCCTCGTGGAGGACGCCCTGGCCGGCGTGCGGGCGGGTCACGAAGGGGGATTCCACCCCGTGGTCGGGGTGGACCGCAGCGGCGGGAAGTGGTCGACCCAGCTCTCCCGCTGGGCCGACATCGTGGTACCGGCCCTCGACCGTCTCGACCCGACCGCCCCTCTCAGGCCACCCGGTGGGCGGGGTCGCCGGCCCCGACCCGGGACAGGACCTCGCGGTACAGCGCCAGATGGTCGCGGACCATCCGACGGGCCGAGAACCGCTCCCTGACCGCCGCCAGGCAGGCCCTCCGGTCGATCTCGTCCAGGTGCCGAAGACCGTCAACCAGGCCGGCCTCCTCGTGAGACAGGAATCCGGTGACTCCCTGATCGATGATCTCGGGGGCGGCACCGTTGGCGTAGCCGATCACGGGGGTGCCGCACGCCATGGCCTCGATCATGACCAGGCCGAAGGGTTCGGGCCACCGGATCGGATTCACCAGGGCCCGGGCCGTCGACAGCAGCTCCGCCTTGGTGGCGAAATCGGCCTCACCCACGTACTCCGCCCCGGGTCCCAGCTCCGGCTTGATCACCTCGTTGAAAAAGCGAACCTCGCCCGGTTCCCTCATCTTGGCGGCGATGAGGAGTGGGGCACCGGCCTCACGGGCCACCCTGATGGCTATGTCCACGCCCTTGTCGGGGCTCATCCGCCCCAGGAACAGGACATGGCTCCCCGGATGGGGATTGAAGCGGTAGTGATCGGGGTCGATCCCGTGATGGATGACGCGGGCCACCGGGAGGGTGGCCGGAGCCCGACTCCGCTGGTCCTCGGAGATGGCGATCACCGGAATGCGATGGGCGACCCGGCCGTAGAGATCGGACAGGTCCTCGTTGAACGGACCGTGGTTGGTGGCGACCACCGGCAGATCGGGGAACTGCGCGCTGTAGAACAACCCCGCCAGGGTGTGGTCGTGGACCAGATCCAGGTCGGTCATGGCGTCGTACCCGGCGGCCACATGACGGAGCTCCAGCACCGAGGCCCCCATGCGGTCGGGGTCTCCGTGGGGGAACAGGGCCCGGCGGGGCACCGGACACGTGGAGTCCCCCGTGGTGAAAAGCACCACCTCGTGGCCGGCCCGTTGCAGCCCCACCGCGAGGTTGTCGAGCACCAGCTCGGTTCCACCGTATGAGGGCGGGGGTATGGGGACCCACGGGGGCGCGAGTATTCCGATTCTCAGTTTCGGTGACACCTGTGAATGTGGCTCATTCATGCCTGGCTCCACCTTCGATACCCCCCACGACCCTATCCGGGGAACCGCAATACCACCAGGACGCGATTTCTGTCCGATCAGTCGTCGCCAGCGGCCACATAGAGTGTTGAGGTGGCGACTCGGACACTCCCCGAACCTCCGAGAAGGACCGACGACGATCCGGCTCCGGGGTCGAATCCCGGAAACGGATCATGGACACTCGAATGGAACTCGGTGGAGGAACGTCAGCGGCGGGTTCTGGAGTCGCTGACCTCCGTGGGAGACGGCCTGGTCGTGAGCCGTGGGGCCACCGAGATCGTCCACCGGGGCTCCCGGCCGGCATCTCGGTCACCAGGTCTGTTCGACGATGGAGAGGTTCCCTCGCTCCTCGAGGGCCCGGTGTGGACCACCCTGACCACCACCCAGCCGCCCGGGGGCGCCGATGAGGACTGGTGTCTCGACCTGTACTCGGGTCTGCTCCACCACCGGTTGACGGCATCCCGACCGCGGAAGCAACCCTGGCTGACCTCGACCCGGTTCGTGTCCTCGGTCCGGCCCGGGGTCTGCTGTCTCCGGTCCACCCTCGCCGTTTCCCCCGGCGACGTGGAACCCGCTCTGGCCCTTCCCAGGCCGGCCGGGTCCCACGGCCGTCCCACCGCCCTGGCACGGCTGACGGGCTCGACGGGAGTCGTGACCGGCTCCACCTGGAGCCGGCACGGAACACTGGCCGCGGCCGGCACCCAGACACTCGTTCCCACCGCGGGCCCGGACCCCGGTGTGGAGGTGACCCGCCTCGTCGTCTACCGCACGGGGCCGACCCCCGAAGCCGCCGAGCACCGAGCCCGCCTCGCTCTGCGGGAAGCCCGGGCCATCGGGATGGACGGGCTGCTGGACGAGCACCGCAGGGGCTGGCGACAGCGGTGGGTCGGGGCCGACGTCGAGGTCGCCGGAGACCCCGACCTGACCCTCTCGCTCCGATTCGCCCTGTTTCACCTGATGTCGGGCTGCCCGGTGGACGGTCGACGACCCGACTGCGCCCTGGGTGCCCGGGGAGCCACGGGACCCGCCTACCACGGCCATGTGTTCTGGGATACCGACGTGTTCGTGCAGCCCGCCCTCGCCGCTTTCCTGCCCGCTGCCGCCCGGGCCACTCTCCTGTACCGCTACAACCGCCTGGACGCCGCCCGCCGAATCGCCGCCGATCACGGAAGGCGGGGGGCCCGGTTCCCATGGGAGTCCGCCGCCGACGGCGACGATGTCACTCCCCGCTGGGCCCCCGATCTCCACGGCGGCCGCATCCCCATCCTGACCGGCGAACTCGAGGAGCACATCTCCGCCGACGTGGCCTGGGCCGCCGCCCACTACCGGGACTGGGTCCCCGACGAGGACTTCGCCCGACGTGTCGCCCCACCCCTGCTGGTCGAGACCGCCCGCTACTGGGCCTCCCGGATCGAGACCGGTGAGGACGGCGCCGGCCACATAAGCCATGTGATCGGCCCCGACGAGTACCACGAGGGAGTCGACGACAACGCCTACACGAATCTGATGGTCCGCCGGAATCTGGATCTCGGGGCCGAGGAGCTGGAACGGGACCCGCGGCTGGGAGAGGCGTCCGAGGCCGAACACTGGCGGGGACTGGCCCGAACCCTGGTCACCGGCTTCCGTCCCGACTGGGGTGGATACGAACAGTTCACCGGTTGGTCCGAACTCCAGGACGTCCCGGTGGCCACTCTCGGGCGACCACCTCTGGCCGCCGATCTCCTGCTCGGCCACGACCAGACGGGGCGAACCCGCATCATCAAGCAGGCCGATGTGCTCATGGCCCACCACCTGATCCCCTCCGAGCTGGAACCGGGAGCCCTCGAGGTCGACATCGACCGGTACCTGCCCTACACCGCCCACGGCAGTTCGCTCTCCCCCGCCATCCACGCCTCGGTTCTCGCCCGGGCCGGACGCACGGACACGGCTCTCGAACTGCTGGCAATCGCCGCCCGTCTGGATCTCGACGACATCACCGGCACCACCTCGGGTGGCCTCCACACCGCCACGATGGGTGGACTGCTACAGGCGATGCTGTTCGGGTTCCTGGGTGCCGCCCCCCGGGGCCCCCGGCTGGGTCTCGAACCGGCGATTCCCCGCCGGTGGCGGGAGGTGACCCTACGGATGAGGTTCGGGGGACGCCTCCTGGCCCTGACCGCGGCTCCCTCCCATCTGAGGGTGAAGCTCTGCCAGGGTGAACAACTGGGGGTGGAGGTCGGTCCGGGCCCCGACGTCACGGCCACCGCGGCCGCAGGGACGATCCTCCGATTCGAGAGAAGGGACTCCACATGGGAGAGGGCGCTATGACCGGTCGTGGACGGGTCCTGGCCTGTGTCGACGGGGGACCCTCCACCGGCCGGGTGCTGGCGGCCGCCAGGGTGGCCGCCGACCTGCTGGGTGCGGATCTCGATCCGGTCCTGGTGGTCGAACCCGACAGCCCCGGCCCACCACCGGGCGTGCGCGGCATCGAGGTGCCCGCTACCGGACAGGAGTCCGTTTCCGGGGTGCTGCTGGATCTGCTCTCCCAACCCGACGTGATACTCGCCGTGGTGGGGGTGAGGGCCACCGAGGTCGGGGCCCGACCGGCCGGTCATGTCGCCCTGGCCCTCCTCGAGGGAGCCGACAAGCCCATCCTGGCCGTTCCTCCCCGGGCCCGGGTCGAGATCACCGGCAGTCCCTCGGTCCTGGTACCACTCGACGGGGACGAGACCACCGCTTCGGGGCTGGATCCCGTGCTCCGCACCCTGGAACGGATCGGGGCCCGCACCCGGGTACTGCACGTCCTCGTGACCCCGACCGTTCCGCCCATGAGCGACTCGCCCTACGATCTCGAGTCCTGGGGTCGCGAGTTCGCCGACCGCCAGGGGATCCCCGGGTCCGAGGTCAACGTCCGTGCCGGAGATCCCGCCCAGGAGATCCTCTCCGCTGTCACCTCCGCCGCCGGCGAGGATCGGGTCGACCTGATCACCATCGCCTGGGGTTGCGACCTGTCCCCGGGCCGGGCCGAGGTCGTCAGAACGCTGCTGAGTGCCTCTCCGATACCGGTGCTGCTGGTCCCGACCTCGATCACCGGGCCCGAATCGAGCCCCACCAGGCCACCAGGGGCCGGGCGCTGACCGGCCCGGGGATCGGGCCTAGAGGCCGGGCTTCCAGATCATCAGGTACAGAGCCACCACGAGCAGCCCGTTGAGGATCCAGGTACCCGTGGTCGCCCGGCGCAGAACCGCCTCGGACTCGCCGGCGGAGCCACCGGTGAGCATCATGTCGCGGACCATCTTGCGAGCAGGCCGGATCATGCCGTGGTACACACCGATGATCGCCACGTAGACCACGAACGAGGCACTGACCCAGACGTCGCCCATCGAGAAGAAGTCGTCGCTCATCACGACGAGGGCGATCCCGAGGAACGGCAGCACGTAGAGGGCCTTGAGAGGCACACTCGAACCCGACCGCAGGTCGGCGTCGAGGATGGCGGCCCCGGCCTGTCCGCCCTGACGTCGGGCGACGGTGTCGTAGGCCCATCCCATGGCCAGACCGCCCACACCTATGACGGCTGTGAGGATGTGCAGAGCCAGCACG
>DRKF01000396.1 GCA_011051915.1 Acidimicrobiales bacterium
CGGCCAAGGTCCTGGCCACCGGGATCTCGACCGCCGGGTTCATAACCATGACCACCGCCATGGGACCACTGGTGGCGGCCGAGCCGGCCGATGGACTGACGGTGGTCGATCTGCAGACCGTCTCGTCCAACCCGGCCGATGTCCCGGGCCCGGCGGTACCTCCGAGCGATTCGGAACCGGTCGCCTCGACGGTGACCACCCTTCCCGGGGCGGCTACGACCCTGCCGACCCAGGCCGCCGATCCCGCAGCGCAGGGTGGCGCCACCGATCCCGCCCTGGCACCAGCGCCCGCACCAACGGCGGCGGCTCCCGCAGCGCCGGCTCCCGCAGCACCGGCACCAGCTCCGGCACCCACCGCGGCGCCGGCTCCCGCACCCACCGCAGCACCGGCACCGGCACCCACCGCGGCCCCAGCTCCCGCCCCGGCACCAGCTCCGGCACCCACCGCGGCCCCAGCTCCGGCACCAACCGCAGCACCGGCTCCGGCACCAACCGCGGCCCCGGCGCCTCCTCCGCCACCGCCCCCCACCACCGCGGCGCCGGCACCCCCACCTCCACCTCCGACCACGGCGGCACCTCCCCCTCCGCCGCCACCACCTCCTCCCCCACCAGCCCCCGCTCCACCACCGCCCAGGACCGGTGGCAGTGGGTGAGGCGAGCTTCCGGGCCATGGGCAGCCGGTGTCGTCTGACGGTCTTCAACGACGGTTCAGATCTGGCCCCCATGGCCCGGGAGTTCATCGATCGACTCGAGTCGGCCTGGAGCCGATTCCGTCCCGACTCCGAACTGTCCCAGCTGGCGCTGAGGTCAGGGGTTCCGACCCTCGTCGGGCCGGAGACCTCCACCTTGATCGACCGGGCCCTCCGGGCCTGGTCGGCCACCGGGGGTCTGTTCGATCCGACCATGGCCGACGAGTTGGCCGCACTGGGCTACGACCGGACCCACGTCGAACTGGAACCGGCTCCCCCCGGCACACCGGTCGCGAACCCGGGCAACGTCATAACCATGCGACGGACCCGCTGCCGCGAGATCGTGCACGATCTTCGCAGCGGCCTGGCCTGGCTTCCCCCGGGGGTGGCCCTGGACCCCGGAGGTATCGGAAAGGGCCTGGCCGCCGACCTCACGGCGGAGAAACTGATCGAGTCCGGGGCCCGAGGCGGATACATCGACCTCGGAGGCGACATCCGCTTCTTCGGGCGGCCTCCCGGCCAGTTGAACTGGGAGGTGGAGGTCGAGGACCCGTTCCGTCCCGGAACCTCGATCGGCTCTCTGTACCTCGGCTCGGGCGGGGTGGCGACCAGCTCCACCCTCAGCCGCCGCTGGCGCCAGGGGGAAGCGGTCCACCACCATCTCCTCGATCCCCGGACGGGAAGTCCCGTCGACAACGGCCTGGCCTCGGTCACGGTCCTGGCGGCGGAGACATGGTGGGCGGAATCTCTGGCCAAGGCGGCGTTGATCGCGGGGCGGAACAAGGGCAGCAAACTCATCGAATCCCACGGCGCGGCGGGACTGTTCATCGACCTGGAGGGCGACCGTCACACGGCGGGCGACCTCTCGAGATTCGGAGGAATCAAGTGAATCCGCAATTCTGGTGGTACGTCTCACGAGCCGCAGGAGTCATCGCCTGGGCCGCGGTGGCGGCCTCCATAGTCTGGGGTCTGGCGGCCTCCACCCGCATAACCGCCGGCAAACCCACGCCCGCCTGGCTGATCGATCTCCACCGGTACCTAGGGGGCCTGGCGGTCACGTTCACCGCCTTGCACCTGTGGGGACTGGGTGCCGACAACTATGTGCACTTCGGCTGGTCCGAGACCTTCGTACCCATGACCTCACCCTGGAAGACGGGAGCCGTCGCCTGGGGGATCGTGGCCTTCTACCTGCTCCTGGCCGTGGAGGTGACGTCGCTGATGATGAGGTGGTTGCCCCGCCGCCTCTGGCGCGGTGTCCACTACCTGAGCTTCGGGCTGTTCCTCACCGGCACCGTCCACGGGGTGGCCGCCGGTACCGACATATCGAACCGGATCCTGCTGGTGTCGATAGTGGTCGGCATCCACATCGTCCTGTTCCTCACCATCGTGCGGATCCTCGCACCACGACGGGGCGGAACCCGACCCCGACCGGTGGCGGTACCGACGACGGAGACTCCTCGACGGCAAAGGGTGGGAGCCTGAACCCTGGGGACACACCCGCCCTTCGGGACGACAGCACCCCAGTTGACCGGACAATTAGCGGTGACGGCGCTACCGTCAGTCCCATGGAACCCCCACCCGGTATCACCCGTCGTAGGTTCGTCGCCCTCTCCGCGGTGGGGGCGACGGGCCTCGCCCTCAGCGCCTGCGGGGGGAGCAGTCCGGCCCCGGCTCCTCCCCTGGCCACCACGGAGACCGACACCTCGGCTCCCGAGGGAACTGAGACCAGAGCCACGACGGGCGACACCGGCGCCTCCGACGCCAGGGGAACCCTTCCCATGCCCGAGGTTCTGTCGAGCAGCAACGGCCTACTGGAGGTCGAGCTGACCGCAGCGGCGGCGATGGTTCCGTGGAAGTCGGGAAGCCGCTACGCCTACACGTACAACGGCGGCACCCCTGGGCCCACCCTGCGTCTGCGCCCGGGGGATCGCCTGGTGATCCACCTGACCAACGGTCTCGACGCCGACACGAATCTCCACACCCACGGCCTCTACGTCTCACCCGAAGGCAACGCCGACAACGTGTTCCTGTCGGTGGGCCCGGGCCAGACCCAGACATATGAGTACGAGATCCCGACCGATCACCGCAGCGGACTCTTCTGGTATCACCCCCACCGCCACGGAACGGTCGCCGACCAGGTGGCAGCCGGGCTGGCCGGGGCCATCGTCGTGGAGGACGAGCTCGATCGGGTGGCGGAGATCGCCGACTCGGTCGAACGGATATGGGTACTCTCCGATCCCCCGATAGGCGACGGACCCTCAGACCTTGCCGTCGACCGAATGGATCTCGTCATGGGTCGGGAGGGCCCCGAGCCTCTGGTGAACGGGATCGCCTCACCGACAGTCGAGGTCCGGGCCGGGACCCGGGAGAGGTGGCGGCTGTTGAACGCCTGCTCCTCCCGCTACTTCCGTCTGGCCGTCGACGGTCACGAAATGACCGTGCTGGCAACCGACGGAGGGCGCCTGGCCGCGCCTCTAGTGGCCTCAGAGGTGCTGCTGGCGCCCGGCGAGCGGGTGGAGATCCTGCTCACCCCCTCCGTGGCCGGGGAGTATGCGGTCCGCAGCCTGGGCTACGACCGCATCCGTGGCCCCATGGGCGATCTCGGAGGAATGGGCGGCTCCATGATGGGCTCCGGGTTGGGAACGGCCGATGAGGTCGAACTCGCCACGATGGTGGTGTCGGGAGACGCCACCCCGGCCACCCCACCCTCCCGCCTGGCCGACGAGGCCTCATTGAATCTGCCGGAGCCGACCGCCTCACGAACCCTCGAGCTGGGTATGGGCATGGGCATGAGCCAGAGGATGCAGGGACAGGGCGGCATGGTCACCTTCACCATCGACGGACGGGAGTTCGACGCCTTCCGAACCGACATCCGTAGCGCCCTGGGGGAGGTGGAGGACTGGACGATCCTGAACCCGACGGGAATGGATCACCCCTTCCACCTCCACGTGTGGAACTTCCAGGTGCTCGAGGGCACACAGTGGGCGGGAACCCCGGCCTGGAAGGACACGGTGAACGTGCCGGCCGGTGGCCGGGTCCGCTTCCGGGTTCCCATCGGTGGAATCGACGGGCGCACCGTCTACCACTGCCACATCCTCGATCACGAGGACGGCGGCATGATGGGAGTCATCGAGGTCGACCGCTGACCGAAAGGGCGGGCACGGTGGCTTCCCTCTCCTCCCGCTCGGAATCGTCACCGAGGTCGACCTTCCGCAACATCATGGCGTTCACGGAGACGATCACCGTGGACAGGCTCATGAACAGCGCCCCGACGGCCGGGGAGAGCACGAACCCCACGCCGTAGAGAACTCCCGCTGCCAAGGGGATGGCGACCGTGTTGTAGCCGGTGGCCCAGGCCAGGTTCTCGACCATCTTTCGGTGGGTGGCCCGGGACAGCACCAGAGCCTTGACCACATCCGCGGGGTCATCGTTCACCAGCACCAGGTCGGCCGACTCGATGGCCACATTGGTGCCGGCCCCGATCGCCACCCCCAGGTCGGCCGCCAACAGGGCCGGAGCGTCGTTGATCCCGTCTCCCACGAACGCCGTGGGTCCCTCGCCCTTGAGTTCCTGCACTATCCGGGCCTTGTCCTGGGGCAGGACCCGGGCGTGGTAGCGACTGAGCCCGAGGTCCTCGGCCACGGCGGCCGCCACCGCCTCGGCGTCGCCGGTGATCATCACCGGGGTCACGCCCAGCTCCCGGAGTCGGGCGATGGCCGACCGGGCCGAGTCCCGCACCTTGTCGGCCATGACGATCACGGCCAGAGCCTTCCGCTCGGTCAGGAGCACCACGGCACTCTCTCCCCGGCGGTCGGCCGCCGCCAGGGCCTCGCTGATCGCCGGCCCCGGGATGATCTCCATCTCCGCCAGCCACTCCGGCCGCCCGATCCGCAGCCGGCGTCCGTCCACGCTGCCCTCGACTCCGTAGCCCGGTACCGCCGACACCTCCTCCGCACCGAGGGCGTCCACCCCGGCCTCTTCCGCCGCGTCCAGTACCGCCTGGGCCAGGGGATGCTCCGAGGCCCTCTCCAGGGCCGCGGCCTCGGCCAGGGCCTCGTCGGGGGTGAGGCCGTCCGTCGCCACGCTCGTGACCACGAACCTGCCCTCGGTGAGGGTCCCGGTCTTGTCGAAGGCCACGAACTCGATGTTGCGTCCCCTCTCGAACGCCTCCCGATTCCGAACCAGGATCCCGTTTCGGGCCGACACCGCGGTGGCGTTCATGTTCACCAGCGGAATAGCCAGACCCAGGGCGTGAGGGCAGGCGATGACCAGCACGGTGACCGTACGGGCCACCGCGAAGGTGATTCCCCCGCCGCCGAACACCAGCCAGGCCAAGAAGGTGGGGGCCGAGACCCCGATGGCGATGATGGTCAGCCAGTATGCGGCCCGATCGGCGAGAGCCTGGAACCGGCTGCGCGAGTTCTGAGCCTCCTCCACCAGCCTCATGATCTGGCTGAGCGTCGTGGCATCACCGGTCCGTGATATCTCCACGGTGAGCGCCCCGTCACCGTTCACGGCTCCGGCTATGACCTCATCGCCGACGGTCCGGTACACCGGCCTCGACTCCCCGGTCAGGAAGGCCTCGTTCATCGACGACGACCCCTCGACGATCACCCCGTCGGCCGGCACCTGCTCACCCGGCCGAACGAGGATCCTGACACCGGCCGCCAGTGAGGAGACCGCTACGTCCTCGATGGAACCGTCGTCCCCGACCCGGTGGGCGATGTCGGGGACCATGGCCGCCAGGTCCTCGAGGGCCCGGGAGGCGGACTGCACCGACCTCATCTCCATCCAGTGGCCCAACAGCATGACGTCCAGAAGGGTCGCCAGCTCCCAGTAGAAGGGCTTGCCGTCCAGCCCCAGCGACACGGCGACGCTGTAGAAGTAGGCGACGGTGATCGCCACCGAGATGAGGGTCATCATCCCCGGAAGACGATCGGCGAGTTCCCGACGGGCCCCCTTCAGGAACACCGAACCGGCGTAGAAGTACAGCAGGGTGGCCATGACCGGACTGATCAGGCCACTTCCCGTGAAGGAGACCGCGGTGTATCCGAACCAGTCCTGGATCTGGGTCGAGAAGTAGAGAATCGGAACCGTCAGTACCACGCTGAAGGCCAGCCGGTCCCGGAACATCTCGGGGCTGTGGCCCTCGTGCTTGTCGTGGCCCCCGTGGCCGCCGTGACCACCCATGGCCCCACCACCGTGATCGGTGTGATCGCCGTGACCTCCCATGGCCCCACCACCGTGATCGGTGTGATCGCCGTGACCTCCCGGGTGGGCGGGCGTAGAGGAGATCTCCGGTTCGGAATGGTCGTCGCTGTGTGTACTGGTCGTCATGTCGGACTCCTGGGCCTGCCCTCGGGCGGCCCGCGATCGGGATGGGTACTTCTGCCATCCGGGCTCGGGACACCCCCCGGGGGTTGGGTACTCGAGTCCTTTCTACAGCTTCCAGTCGACTGGAAGGTCAACCCCCTAGGCTGAGAAACATGAGAATCGGTGAACTGTCCGAACGCACCGGAGTTCCGACCAAGACCATTCGCTACTACGAGGACATCGGGGTCCTCCCCGATCCCCCGCGGGCAGACAACGGCTACCGCGTCTACGGGGAGTCGGCGGTCGACCGCCTGAGGTTCGTGAAGGACGCCCAGGCCAGCGGACTCACACTCGACGAGATCTCCTCGATTCTCGGCCTGCGGGGCCACGGCGACTCCACCTGCGAGCACGTGATCGAGCTCCTCGAGTCACATCTGGCCGAGCTCGATCGCCACATCGTCGACCTCCAGTCCACCCGTGGTCGGCTGGCCGAACTCACCCGCCGGGCCAGAACCCTCGATCACGGAGACTGCAACGACCCCAATCGCTGCCATGTGATCGTGGAGGGACTCGGCTTCAGGAGTTCGGGGATGCCCCGCGGTATCGGCGGCCGCCTGGGGGCATCCGCCTCCCGAGCTCCCGATTCGAAATGACCCCGCTACCCGGTCGGTAGGCGGCTCGACCCCCAACCAGAGCCGCCACCTCCGCCGGATCCTCGACCCCCAACCAGAGCCGCCACCGGATCCTCAACCCCCAACCAGAGCCGCCACCGCCGCCGGATCCTCGACCATGGCGTTGTGACCCACCCCGGAGATCACCCGGGTGTCGCCCAGGGCCTCCAAACTGGCGGTGGAGACCATCTCGTCGAACTCCCCCCGGGAGAACACCACCGGACAAACCGCCGCCGCCATCATCTGCGAAACGGCGGGGGCTCCCACCGCAAGGGTACGGGGATCCTGGGCGAGCCGCCATGAGTCCCCATCGACCACGACACCGGAATCCACCAGACGCGGGTTCTCCTCGGGATTCAGCAGGCCGTGCAGTCCGGCCAGCTTGAGAAACCAGATCGCGGCCTCCTTCCGATTCGGGAACCGGCGGGGAGGGCGGGACGCCAGGGCACCCATCGTGGCCAACTCCGATTCACTCCAGTCGACCTTCATGCCGAGCACGTGGACGGCCTCGGGTTCGAACCCGTAGCGACCCGACGCCAGCTCGAGGGCCACGGCTCCTCCCAGCGAATGGCCCAGGATCGTCACCCGGCGGGCGGCCGTCCCGCCGACGGTCACACCGACCTGAGCGGCCAGAGACCGAAACGAGTAGTCGCGGCTCCGCGGGGAGCGACCATGCCCGCCGAGATCGGGAACCAGCACCCGACCGAACCGGCCCGGCTCCAACTCGGAGCGGAGCCGGTCCCATACCGCCCCCGTCGCCCCCATGCCGTGCAGCAGAAGCAGCGTGGGTCCTTCTGATCCGTACTCAGCGAGATACAGGGAGCGAGCGGCATCGCTGTGTACCGGTTGGGTGTCGCTCATCGCCCCGAGGCTATCCACCACCGGGGCCCGTGGAGCCGACCCGTGGGCCAACCACGCCTCGATCCACCACCGGGGCCCGTGGATCCGACCCGTAGGCCAACCACGCCCCGATCCACCACCGGGGCCCGTGGAGCCGACTCCGCTACCGCCCGTACTCCGATGTCCCGGTGTCCAACAGCTCTCGGGCCCCTTCGAGCAGGCACCGGTGGGCCGCGCCGTGCAGCCGCGCACCCGTCGATACCCGCCTGACACCCAGAGCCGCCAGTTCGGGCACCGCGGGGCCCTCGGGCATCGCCAGGACGTTCACCGGTCTACCGGTCTCCGCGACCACCCGACCTATGTCGGATCTCGCCCACAGGCCGGGCGCGTAGACCACCTCGGCCCCAGCCTCGGCGTAGCGGACGAGCCGCTCGACGGTGTCGTCGAGGTCACCGGCACCGTACAGATGGTTCTCGGCCCGGGCGGTGAGTACCAGGCCGTGCTCGGCACATGCCGCGGCGGCAGTCTCCACCGCCTCGGTGGCCTCCTGCACGGGCACGATCGAACCGGA
>DRKF01000397.1 GCA_011051915.1 Acidimicrobiales bacterium
CGCACCGCCATCACCGTGGAATGGGCCGTCACCTGGGAGGACAACACCGGCCGCACCGGCACCATCGACCCCCTCCACACCACCAGCGACCTACCCCTGCACGTAGCAGAGATCCAACCCCGCATCTCCCCCCAACCCTGAACCACCGGGCGGGGCACCCGACGGCATGACCCTGGATCGCCTTCACCGCCGGTTCATGCCGGTGGGGCACAATCGCCCCGTGACCGCCGTCCTCCTGCGAAAGCTGCTCCCCGCCCTGATCACGGTCGCAGTCCTGTCCGCCGCCTGCGGCCAGACCCACCCCGAGCAGGCCACCAACCCGGCACCGACAACTCGAGCCGAGCCCACAGCCACCACCACGACCAAGCCCCCCACGACCCGGGCACCCACGCCCGCCGACTCCGATCGAGGCGAGATCCGCTTCCGGGGCGTGAATCTGGCCGGAGCCGAGTTCGGATTCAACCGACTGCCCGGCGAGTTCGGGGTCGACTACACGTACCCCGGTTCGGAGGACGTCTCCTTCTTCGTGGACCTGGGGATGGACACCGTGCGCCTGCCGTTCCTGTGGGAACGACTGCAACCCCGTCTGGGCGAGGAGTTCGACTCCTCCGAGCAGGCCCGGCTCGAGGCATTCGTGACCTCGGCCCGCGAGCAGGGCATGGCCGTCATCCTCGACCCCCACAACTACGCCCGCTATCACGGCTCCCCGATCGGCTCGGCCGAGGTACCCACCGCGGCATTCACCGACCTCTGGTCTCGGTTGGCTCATCTGTTCGGCGGTGATCCGGGCGTGGTGTTCGGTCTGATGAACGAGCCCTACGACATGGCGGCCGAGACGTGGCTGGAGCAGGCCAACTCCGCCGTCGCCGCCATCAGGAGCGTCGGTGCGCCGAACCTGATCCTGGTTCCGGGGACCCAGTACACGGGCGCCGATTCCTGGCTGGCCGACTGGTACGGCACACCGAACGGCGAGGTCATGGACGGGGTCGTCGATCCGCTGGACAACTACGCCATCGAGGTTCACCAGTATCTCGACGAAGACTCCTCGGGGACCTCACCCGTCTGCGTGAGTACCGCCATCGGCACCCAACGCCTGGAACAGTTCACCTCCTGGCTCCGCCGGCGGGGGGAGGTCGCCTTCCTCGGTGAGTTCGGCGGAGGCGACAACAGCGTGTGCCTCGATGCCATCGACGGGATGCTCAGCTACCTCGAGGACAACGGCGATGTCTGGATCGGGTGGACCTACTGGGCCGCCGGCCCCTGGTGGGGAGAGGACCCCTTCGAGATCCAGCCCGGTCCCGAAGGGCAGATCGATCCCCAACTGGAGATACTCATACGGCATCTGCCGGCACCGCGTGACCTCAGCCCTTGACCTCGCGGTAGCGGTTCAGGAACTGCTCCAGATCCATGCGGGCGACGGCCTCACCGATGAGTTCCAGTGGCAGGTCGTCCAGCTTCCGGAAGCGAACACAGGACTTGCCCATGTCCATCCTGCACCCGGATTCCGAGTACCGCTTGCGGAACCATTCCCCTGTCTCGGGGTCGCTGTAGACAGGGGTGAGATACACCGCCATGTGTCGCTTCTGCGAAGCCAGAGCCGCGTACTGCAGGGGTCGCTTGTTGTATGTGTCGGGAAACACCTCGAGGGGGACCTCATAGGAGATCATCCCCCAGTTCATGGTCTCGACGATCCCCTCTGGGAGGTTCTCCAGGATCACCCGGCGTACTGCCGATATCGCCTCCCGGCGGGCCTCGGGGAGCCCGTCGAGGTACTCCTCCACTGTTTCCGCCGGGCTGTGGACCATGGACCAGCTCTAGCACGATTCGGTCCGTCGGTGTCGAGACGGGGCCGAAGGCGGGCGACTACTCGGCTCGAAGCAGGACGGATGTCGGCTTTCGCACCACCGGCAGTGCCGCGGCTACGCCGACCACGGCACCGAGCGCGATTCCGACCGCGAACAGCACCAGGACCGGGCCCGCCACCGGTGGTCCGAACAGGCCCGGACCGATTCCGATCAGGCCCATCACCGAGTCGAGCAACAGGCCCGAGGCCGCGAATCCGAGCGGCAGCCCGACCACGGCAGCGGCACCCCCGACAACCGCCCCGGCGACCGCGGCCTCGGCCAGGAGTCCACGGGTCGACACCCCCAGCGCCCGCAGCACTCCCGCCTGACGGAGCCGCTCCCCGGCCGTGCTGGCCATGGTGGCGGCCAGGTTCCCCAGAGCCACCACCACGGTGATGGCGGCCAGGGCCAGGAGGGGGAAGATCACAGGGTCGGCCCTGCCCTCGGCGGACTCGATGGCGAATATGTCGGTGCCTTCGGGGAGGGCACCAGCCAGCCGGGCCGCCACCTCGGCCCGGTCGGAACCGGGGTCCACACTCACTCTCCAACTCGGAATCCCGACCTCCACACCGGCGGCTTCGAACGTCTCTGTCGGGGTGAGGAGCACCCGACCGGTGTCCTCGGTCTCGGCGTACCGACCCACGATCTCCACCGTCATGGGTGTGCCCCGGGCCTCGAATGGCACCCGGTCACCCAGGCCGTACCCGAAGGCATCGATGAAGCC
>DRKF01000398.1 GCA_011051915.1 Acidimicrobiales bacterium
GTCCAGGAACCCGGGAGGATCGCCGTTTCGCGAGAACACGGGAAGGGGACGGTGGCGGCCCGCGGTACCGCCTCGGACCTGCTCCTGTTCGCCTCCGGCCGGCTGGACCCGACCCGCCTGGAGGTCTTCGGCGACATCGCCGTCCTCCAGGCCATGGGTCGGGCCTGCCACTTCTGAGGTCGGGATCAGTTGACACCGACGGTCAGGCCCTCCAGGCCACGGGTCGGGCCCGCGACTCGTGAGATCACACTCAGTTGATACCGACGGTCAGATCCACTCTCATCGGTTCGTCGGCGTCGAGATCCACGATCCGATCCTTCCACGAGCTGGCCTCGGCTATGTCCGTGGAGTAGCGGGCCTTGCGACGGGCGACTCGGCCCTTCACGTCGTCGGGGTCGACCGGCCCACCGTCGTACTGGGCGGCGATGCCCTCCTTGAGCATCACCAGGGCCTCGGACCGGAGCTGGGAGATCCGCGATTCCGTGACCCCCAGGAAGCGGGCCAGCTCCAGGGAGGTCCGCCCCTCCAGGAAGTAGCCCACGATCACGGTGCGGTGCCGTTCGGGCAGCAGCCTCACGGCGTCCCTCAGGTATCCCCTCATCTCCCTCAGCTCCACCACCTCGGAAGGCTCGGGTTCGTCGGGTTGGGCCAGAACGTCGACCAGGGTCAGGTCCTCGTCGTCCTCGGGAGCCACGTCGTGATCCAGGGCCAGGACGACCGATCGGTGTACGCGATCCTTGATCTTCTCCAGCCGGGCCACGTCGATGTCCATGGCCTGGGCCACCTGCTCGACGGTGGGGGTGTGTCCGAGCTTGTTGGCCAGCCTCTGCTCGGTCTGTTCGAGGGTGCGGGCCAGATTGCGCACCGATCTCGGTGCCCAGTCCGCTGCCCTCACCGAATCGAGGATCGCCCCCCGTATTCGCTGAGCGGCGAAGCGCTCGAAGGGCACCCCCCGCGATTCGTCATAGCGCTGGGCGGCCTCCACCAGCCCCAACGCGCCGGCACGGGCCAGCTCCTCACGCTCCACATGACGAGGAAAATGTACTGCTACCTGGAAAACGACGTGTTTTACCAGGGGCAGATTCGCCTCGATGCGGGCCGCGACATCCTTGTCAACGCCCATATGGGAAACAGCTCCCTCTGTTTCGAGTTGCACGGGTCCGGTAGGAACCCGCAAGGGAGCTATCGGCACCAGCCCCAGCGGGCTTGAGCACTTTGTGACAATCAGAACAGGAATTGCCGGCCGAAGCGGTGCCCCGGGCGATCTAGAAGGACCCGGCGCCCTCGAAGACGGCGGCCTCGACACCCCTGCGAGCCGTAGAACCCCAGGCGATCCAGAAGGACCCGGCGCCCTCGAAGACGGCGGCCTCGACACCCCTGCGAGCCGTAGAACCCCAGGCGATCTAGAAGGACCCGGCGCCCTCGAAGACGGCGGCCTTGACACCCCTGCGAGCCAGCTCAGCCAGCCAGGGAGTGGCGTCGGCGGTGGCAGCGAGGCCGTGACTGCCCGCGAGGTCCCATCCGCCGGAGAGGATCCGCGAGACCGCCACCGAGGCGACCGTCGCCGCCGCGGTGGCCGGATTGTCCACCGCTCCGAGAACCACGGCCTCCCGTGCAGAGCCGCGAACACCGCGCATCTCCACCTTCACACCCCCGGGACCACCGTCGCGGTGAGGGCGCCTCATCATGGGTAGTAGGGCCGTGAGTCGGTCCCGACGGGTGGCGGAGATCCGGGAAGTGACCCGCCTGACCCCGGGGAACTCCGGTACCAGCAGGAGACTGTCGGCCAGGGCCCCGCGGTAGCAGTCCAGAGCCCCGACCGGCTCGGGGAACCACACCAGCTCCCGGCCCGACCGGCCGTTGCGGTCGACCAGAACACCGTCGCGCCAGTCGATTGCGTTCCCACCCAGGGCCCGGTGGTGCTGTCGGGCGCAGTCGGGTCCCCCGGTTCCGGACTTGGCCACGTGGATCTCCTCCACCTCGTCGAACCATCCGGCGGCGTGGCGTGCCAGCAGACAGGTGAGTCCCGGGCCGTAACCGGCTCCGACGATGACCCGCCGGTTCCTGACCACGGCCTCGGAGTCGAGATCCAGGAGGCCTCGTACGTCATCGATGGAATCGGCGACCGACACGACGTCGGCCCCGGCCTCGAGGGCCGACACCGCCAGGTCTCGATGATCACCGGCGGCCACGGCCAGGGCCACCACGGCCATGCCGGCCATGTCGCCCATCCCGGCCGTCCCGAGACCATTCGCTCCCGCGACCGGCTCGACTCCGTCGCCCACGGCACGGGCCACCTGGGATGCCAACCCTGGCCTCCGATCGGACAACAGGACCGGTCCCACCTCCGGATCGGAGACCAGTTGGCGAACCAGGCGCGATCCCACCGCCCCGGCCCCGACGACCAGGACCCGTCGCTCATCGGGCGCTGACACGGTCAACGAAGATCCGGGCCGGAGAGCTCCCGCCAACCACCGTGCCGGGGCGGTACTCCCCCGCTTCCCCTGAGTCTCAGCACCGCGGCAACCAGGCCGCCGACACCAACGGCCAGTGCGGCTCGGCGGATCAGATTCACCATCGGGTTCTCCGTTTCGACCCTCCGGGGGCGGCCCCCGGGGACTATTCCGGTAGTGGGGCTAGCTGGATTCGAACCAGCGACCTCACCCTTATCAGGGGTGCGCTCTAACCAACTGAGCTATAGCCCCGGGGCTCGGAAATGGTACCCGCGGATCACTCCCACTCCAAGCGGGCGTGAGCCCTCAACTGCGGGCCGGGCGCCCGAGATCCTCCTCCAGCACGGTGACGCGGATTCCGCCGATGAGGTCGCTGATGAGATTGAACACGATCGTCATGATCACGTTGAGGGCCGTACCGGCGACGACCAGTACCAGCCCGATCACCTTGGCCCCGTCGAAGATCTCCTGCCCGTTGAACTTGAAGGTCTCGAAGGCCCCGACGTCGACGATGAAGCTCTCGATCTGATCCACCAACCCCGAACCGATGGCGGCGTTCCACAACAGGACCCCCGCAGCCATGGCCGCCACGTAGAGGATCAGGTACATGAAGATCGAGAGCTTGAGGACGGACCAGGGGTCGATGTGGCGAATGGTGCGGCGGACCCGGCGGGCCTTCATTCGCCGACGCTGCCACCACGACCTCTGGTCCTGGGCCTGGGCGGCCGGAGTCACCCCGACCACCGGTATGGCTCCGGTGGGGACGTGTTGGGCTCCGGGATCGGCCACCACCGGGGGTACGGCAGCGGGAACCGGGCTCCGCGGCTCGTCGGTCACCGGGACGGTGGCGGTCATTCGGGCCGCGTCCTCGGCGGTGACCATGGGACGGGACGAGCTGCGGCCCCGACGCCCGAAGCGCCGACGCCCACGCGACTTGTCCACCACCGGCGCTGTCATACCCACCGCCTGGGAGAACAGATCATCGCCACTTTCGGGACCGTCGGGGGCCGCGGAGAACGCGGTCTCCCCCGATTTCACCTCCACAGGTGAATCGGTCGGCGTGTTCACTGATGACTCTGGCACACAACGAAGTGTACGGGATCGGATTCGGGCAGAGGGTGGCAGAGACCGCTGTCGGCCGCCACCGCCACCAGGCGGGGGACGAAGAGGAGGGGGACGTCGATCGCCATACCCGTCTCATGGCGACTGCGGCCCGGTGGGGCCACGGGATAGGGATTGCTCTCCCGGTTCGCCCACAGGGCCGCCTGTCGGGCCCGACTCCGGTAACCCGAGACCACGGGAACGGTCGTACCGGTCAGCTGATCGGCCCGGGCCAGGGCGGCCAGCATCGCCGGGGCCAGTCCTGACCGTTCACCGGTTCCCCCCGCCGGTGGTTCGCGGTGGGCCCGGGCCCGGGCCGTTCGGTTCCCCACCCGGACGGTGACCTCGAACCATTCCGGGCCGCGGTCGAAGGCGACCACCGAACCTCCGTTTCCGACGGCCAGTTCGCGGGCCGCCGCGGGTCCCTCCCGGGCCCCGGCCAGGGCGGCGGCGTCGGCCGCGGTGCGGGCCTGGGCCGCGGCCACGGCCGTCGCGGCCATCCGCCCCAGGCCCACCAGGAGCAACCCGACCAGGAGCACGGCCATCGCCACCAGAGGTGTCACCTGGCCCGAGGCGGTCCACTTCTCCGATCCCCGACCTCGACCCACTCGCTGCGCTGGGTCCACCAGGCCCGCTGGGCATGGCCGGCTCACTGCGTCTACTCGGCCCACAACGTCCCTCCCTTCCATGATCTCGGAGAGGGAAGAACGTCGTGAGCCTAGGCCTCGACGGGGCTCAGTTGGAAGGGGGTTCCTCCGAATCGGAGACGATCGCCGGCTCGGTACCCACCTCGGTGGCAGGCTCGGTGACCTCGGCCATGGCCTCCTCGTCGGGCGATTCCTCCTCCTCCGAGGCCGTGGAACGAGCCACCGCCGCCACGGTTTCCCCGCCACTCACGTTCATGACCCGGACCCCCGAGGAGGCTCTCCCGTGCAGGGCGATCTGCTCCACCGCGGTCCGCATCAGAGTTCCCCGCGAGGACACCAGCACGACTTCGTCGTCATCGTCGACCATGTGGGCCGCGACCACCGAGGAACCACGGTCCCCCGCCAGACGAATTCCGATGACACCCATGCCACCGCGGTGCTTCTCGGGGAACTGCTCCAGGAGAGTGCGCTTGCCGTAGCCACCGTCGGTGACCAGCAGCAGGGACGCGCCCTCCCGTCCCACCGCACAGGCCACCACGTGGTCCCCCTCGCGTAGTTTCATTCCCCGCACCCCGGCCGCCGAACGACCCATCGGGCGGATCTCCCCCTCCCGGAACCTGATCGTCTGGCCCCTGGCCGACACCAGGAAGATGTCGTCCTCACCCGAGGTCTGCACGACCCGGACCAGTTCGTCGCCGTCCCGGAGGTTGATCGCTATGAGGCCGTCGGCCCGGGACTTGTCGTACTCGGTGAATCGGGTCTTCTTCACCAGGCCGTCACGGGTGGCGAACAGCAGGTAGGCGTTCGTCTCGTAGTCACGGGTGTCGATGATGGCCTGGATGCGCTCGTCGGCGTCCAGGCGGAGCAGGTTCACCACCGCCGTTCCCCGGGCCGTGCGGTCCATCATGGGGATCTGGTGGGCCTTGATCCGGTACACCTTGCCCTTGTTGGAGAAAAACAACAGGTAGGCGTGGGCCGTGGTGGTGAGTACGTCGGTGAGGAAGTCCTCGTCCTTGAGACGCGCCCCCTGGACCCCACGCCCACCTCTGCCCTGGGTACGGAAGGCGTCGGCGGCGATGGTCTTGATGTAGCCACGGTCGCTCATGGTGACGACGAGATCCTCGTCGTCGATCAGGTCCTCGATGTCCATGTCGCCGGGGTCGAAGGAGATCTCCGAGCGTCGCTCCCTGGTGTGGGCGTCGCGGATCTCCGTCATCTCGTCCTTGATGACACCTCTGAGGATGCTGTCGTCCCCCAGGATCGCCTCGAGTTCGGTGATGGTGATCATCAGCCGGGCCAGTTCCTCCTCGAGGTTGGTCCGACCCAGGCGGGTTAGTCGGGAGAGCTGCATGTCGAGGATGTGGTTGGCCTGGCGCTCGCTGAACTCGAGGGGCTCGGCCTGCAGCCCCGTGAGGGCCTCCCGACGGTCGGCACTGGCGCGGATGAGAGCGATGATCTCATCGATCAGATCCAGGGCCTTGAGCAGTCCCTCGACGATGTGGGCCCGATCCCGGGCCTGGGCCAGGCGATACTCCGTACGCCGGGTGACGACCTCTATCTGGTGATCGACATAGGCCACCAGAGCGGCCCTCAGATCGAGAGTTCGGGGCACGCCGTCGACCAGGGCCACCATGTTCACCGCGAAACTGCTCTGCAGCGGGGTGAACTTGAACAGGTTGTTCAGAACCACATTCGCCGGTGCGTCCTTCTTCAGCTCGATCACGAACCGGGTGCGTCCCTTGGCCGACTCGTTGCGCAGGGCTCGTATGCCGTCGATGATCTTGCGGTCGACGGCCTCGGCGATCTTCTGCTCGATGGCCTCCACCGAGCTCTGGTATGGGATCTCGGTGACGACGATCTGATCGCTGCGCTTGCCCTCTACGATCTCGGCCCGGGCCCTGATCCGGACCGAGCCGCGTCCCGTCGTGTAGGCCTGACGAATACCTGCCCGCCCCATGATCAGGCCACCGGTGGGGAAGTCGGGACCCTTGACGAACTCCATCAGATCGGAGATCTCGGCTTCGGGATTGTCGATCAGGTGGATGGTGGCGTCGATGACCTCGGCCAGGTTGTGGGGCGGGATGTTCGTGGCCATCCCCACCGCAATGCCCTGGCTGCCGTTGACCAGGAGATTGGGGAACCGCGACGGCATGACCGTGGGTTCCTCGCGCTCACCGGTGAAGTTGTCGGCGAAATCGACGGTCTCCTCGTCGATGCCCTCCACCATCTTCATGGCCAGGGGACTGAGGCGGCATTCCGTGTAGCGGTGGGCGGCCGGGGGGTCGCTGGGGCTGCCGAAGTTGCCGTGGGGATCGATCAGGGGATAGCCCAGGCTGAAGCTCTGCCCCATGCGAACGAGTGCCTCGTAGATCGCCGAGTCGCCGTGGGGGTGGTAGTTGGCGATCACGTCGCCGACCACCGTCGAGGACTTCTTGTGGGACCGGTCGGGCCGCAGGCCGGTGTCGAACATGCTCCACAGGATCCGCCGGTGCACGGGCTTGAGGCCGTCACGGGCGTCGGGAAGGGCCCGAGCCGTGATCACCGACATGGCGTAGTCCAGGAAGGACTGCTCCATCTCCTGTTGGATCTCTATGTCCTCCACCCCGGTGTGCTCGAGGACCTCGGGCATCTCGGGGGGATCGGTCATCTCCGCAGACTCGGGGGGCACGCTGTCGGACATGTCGGGGGAACCGGCCGTGTCGTTGTCGGGCGTGTCGGGCGTGTCGGGGGATTCGGGCGTGTCGTTGTCGGTCATGTCGCGGCTCTCAGATGTCGAGGAAACGAACGTCGTGGGCGTTGGTCTGGATGAACTCCTTGCGCCTCTCCACGTCGTCTCCCATCAGGGTGCTGAACACCTCGTCGGCGATGGCGGCGTGATCCACCGAGACCCGGAGCAGGGTGCGCCGGTCGGGATCCATGGTCGTCTCCCACAGCTCCTCGGCGTCCATCTCACCGAGGCCCTTCAGCCGTCCGAACTGCTCCTTGTGGTTGGGTCGGGCCTCGAGGAACCGGTCCTTGGCCTTGTCATCCTTCAGGTAGACGGTCTCGCGCCCCACCTTGGTGGAGTACAGGGGAGGCTGAGCTATGTAGACATGGCCGCCCTCCACCAGGGCTGCCATCTGCCGGAAGAAGAACGTCAGCAGGAGGGTGCGGATGTGGCTGCCGTCCACATCGGCGTCGCAGAGCAGGATCACCTTGTGGTAGCGGATCTTCTCCACATCGAAGGTTTCCGCCACTCCCGCCCCGATGGCCGAGATCAGGGCCTGAACCTCGTTGTTCTTGAAGATCTTGTCGATCCGGGCCCTTTCCACATTCAGGATCTTCCCCCGGATGGGCAGAATCGCCATGTTGTGGGGGTTGCGAGCGTCCTTGGCCGAGCCTCCGGCTGAATCCCCCTCGACTATGTAGAGCTCCGATTCGGCCGGGTCCCGCGAGGCGCAGTCGGTGAGCTTGCCCGGCAGCCCCGCCCCGTCGAGGGCGGACTTGCGCACCGCCTTGCGGGCCTTCTGGGCCGCTATCCGGGCCCTCTGGGCCGAGATGGCCTTGTTCAGGATCCGCTTGGCCTCATTGGGGTGCTCCCCCAACCAGTCGGCGAGATTCTCATTGGTGGCTCTCTGGACCAGCGACCTCATGGAGACGTTCCCCAGCTTGGACTTGGTCTGGCCCTCGAACTGCGGATCCTGGAGTCTCACACTGATGATGGCGGTGAGGCCCTCCCGGATGTCCTCGCTCTGGAGGTTGTCGTCCTTCTCCTTGAGCAGGTTGCGTCCCCGGGCGTAGCGATTGACGGTCGCGGTCACCGCGGTTCGGAAGCCCTCCTCGTGCATGCCCCCCTCGATGGTGTTGATCCCGTTGGCGAAGCTGTGGATACCGTCGAGGTTGAAGCCGGTGTTCCACTGGAACGCCACCTCGACCTCGTCACCCCCCTCCTCGGCCCGGAAATGACCCACGAGATCGAACAGTGACTCCCGCGTGCGGTTCAGGTGGCGGACGAAATCGACTATGCCTCCGTCGTACCGGTAGAGCCAGTGGTTCTCCCGGCCGGGCCTCTCGTCGGTGAACTCGATCCGCAGCCCGGCGTTGAGGAACGCCATCATCTGCAGACGCTCGGCCAGGGTCTGGGAACGGAAGTCGACAGTGTCGAAGACCGTGGGGTCGGGCCAGAAGGTGACGGTGGTGCCGGTGTGACCCTGCGGGGAGTCGCCGACCACCTCCATGGGCCCGCTGGGCTCACCCCCGTGGACGAACTCCTGGCGGTAGTGCTTGCCCTCCCGGTCGATCTCCAGCACCAGACGCGTGGACAGGGCATTCACCACCGATACACCCACACCGTGGAGACCGCCGGAGACCTTGTATCCGCCTCCACCGAACTTTCCCCCGGCGTGCAGGACGGTGAGCACCACCTCCGCCGCCGTCTTGTCGGGGAACTTGGGATGACGTCCCACCGGGATCCCACGGCCGTTGTCGGACACCCGGCAGGCGCCGTCGGCCATGATCCGCACGTCGATGGAGTCGCAGTGGCCGGCCATGGCCTCGTCGACGGCGTTGTCGACGACCTCGTAGACCATGTGGTGCAGTCCGGCGGGCCCGGTGGAACCGATGTACATCCCCGGCCGCTTGCGAACCGCCTCCAGTCCCTCGAGGACCTGGATGTTGCTCGCCTCGTACTGGGTACTGGTATCGGTCACTTCGGGCAGCCTTTCGACGCGGACAGGGAGATCAGAGATTCATGGCCCACGGGGGACCGGTACCGACCCGTTCCCGTTTTTCGACAGGGATGACGGGGACTAAGGGGAAGGGGTGGAGATGGGGTGACGGGAGAACTGCCCTCAGAATGCGAGTTCAGGCCCTCAGCCTATCAGCCGTAGGGGGGTACCCGGCGATGGCTAGTGCCTCTCAGAGGGGATTGTGGGGCCTCTCACCCCGGATCGGGCGAACCTCGGGCCTCGTTCCTCCGACCCGGGCGCTCACCGATGACCCGGATATCCACCGAGGAGACCACCTCCGAACCCAGGGTGGAGTTCAGTTCCTCGGCGATCCTCGACCTGAGGTAGCGCAACTGGGTGGCCCATCCAGGGTGATCCACGACCACGCTGAGCACTCCCCCACTGAGCCCCCGGATCCGGGTGTGGTCGGCCACCGACCCGCCGACCACATCGGCCCAGCAGTCCAGGATCCGCACCAGGTCACCGCCACGCCCTCCCCCCAGATCGGCGACGACCACCGAGAGCGCCGCCGACAGGGGCTTCATCGCCCGGGGCTCGTTCCGGTTCTCGCGTGCGACCATCAGCTCACTCGCCCCTCGGCCGTGGTGTGGAGACGGTCCCGTTCACCACTTCGTAGAAGGCCGCGGGTTCGGTTCCCGGGGGAAGCGTACCCGTGGCACTCGTCAGGATGGTCTGGGCGGCCGTGAGACACCCCATGAGTCTCCGGGCCCGTTCACCGTCGAGCTCGGAGAGTACGTCGTCGAGTAGTACCACCGGAGTCGATCCCACCTCCTCGGTTATCAGCTCGCGCGTGGCCAGGCGAAGGGCCAGGACCAGGCTGCGCTGCTCACCCTGGGACCCGTGGCTCCGGGCCGGGAGACCGCCGAGAGTCACCACCAGTTCGTCACGATGGGGACCCACGGTGGTGACCCGCCGTCGGAGATCCTCCTCGCGAGCCGCTCTGAGGGCGGCGGCCAGGCCCTGTTCCTCCCAGAGGGACTCGTACACGAGCTCGATGTGGGCATCGGTCCGGGCCAGGACCCCGTAGTGGGCCCGGACATGGGGCAGGAGTCGCTCCGTCAGCTCCCGGCGGGCCGCGACCAGGGCGGCCCCGACCTCGGCCAGCTTCTCGTCCCAGACGTCGAGTGTTCCGAGGGTCATGGGATCGGGTCGGGCACCGGCCTGTCTGAGCAGGGTGTTCCGCTGTCTGAGAATCCTCTCCAGATCGGCCCGGAGGGCGACATTGCGGGGCCGGAGCGAGACCAGCACGTCGTCGAGGAACCTCCTTCTCTCCCCCGGTCCCCCCTTGATCAGAACCAGGTCGTCGGGGGAGAAGACCACGACCCTCAGCACCCCCAGGAGGTCCCGGGCCCGCTTGAGGGGCTGGCGGTCCACCTGAACCCGGCTGCGACCACCCACGACCAACTGGGCCTCGATCAGCCGTCTTCGCTCACCACTCTCCAGTTCGGCCCGCAGCACGGCGGAGGAACGGCCTTCCCGAACCATGACGTCCACGGCAGCCCCACGAAAGGACTTCAGCGCGGCCAGGTAGCCGATGGCCTCCAGTATGTTCGTCTTTCCCTCACCGTTGGCTCCCGTCACCACCGTGAGACCGCGGGGAAAGGTCAGCTCGGTGGAGGCGTGGTTCCGGAAATCTTCCATCCAGAGGCGCCGGAGGAGAACCTCGGCCTCCACGACACCGGAACTCAGGAAACCCTCACCGGCATCAGGAGATAGAGGAACTCGGGGCCGTCGAGAGACCGGATGACCGCCGGCTTGAGCGAATCGACCGTCTCCAGGCTGATTCGCTCCCCCTCGGCCGCCTCGGCCCCCTGAATCAGGTACTCGGGGTTGAACGCCACGGTCAGTTCCTCACCGGTGTACTCGGCGTCGATCACCTCCCGGGCCTCACCGACGTCCTGGGTCACGGCCTTCAGCTCGAGGCCCCCCTCGCTCTGACTCAGACGAATCGGGGCCGCCTCCCGGGCCATGAGCTTCACCCTCCGGGTGGCCTCGAGGAGTTCCTCCCGGGCGACGGTCAGCCGGTTGGGGTACTCACTGGGGATGAGCTGGCGGTAGTTGGGGAACTCTCCCTCGATGAGGCGGGTGGTCATCTCCACGGCCAGCCCCTCGCTCGGGTCGATCTCGAAGGTGACATCGCGTTGACCCAGTCTCACCGCCACGTCGTCGGCTCCACCCAGCACCCGCAGCAGTTCTCCGAGGGCCCGGGAGGGGATGAGCACCTTCTGACCCTCGCCCAGGACCGTGGCCCCGGGGATGTCCCTCACGGCCAGCCGGTAGGAGTCCGTCGCCACCAGGCGCAGCCCCTCGTCGTGAGCCGTCAGGAGCACACCGGTGAGGATCGGCCGTGAGTCGTCGCTGCTCGCGGCCATGACCACCTGGCGAAGACCCGCGGCCAGTTGTTCGGCGGGAACGTGGACCTGGTCGCCGGACGGTTCGGTCAGATGGGGATACTCCTCCACCGCCATGGTCCTGAGGGCGAACTCCGAGCGCCCCGAGGAGATGGTCGCCTCGTTGGAGTCGACCGACACCTCGATGGCTCCCGGTGAGAGGGAACGGACTATCTCCTGGGCCAGCCGTCCGGGCAGGACCGTGGCTCCCGGCTCACCGACCGTGACCGCGACCTGGCTCCTGATGGTGAGATCCAGATCGCTCCCGGTCACCTGCAGGTGGTCGGCCTCCGCCTCGATTCTCAATCCCGACAGGACGGGCAGAGTGCCCCCGCGGCCGGCCACGGCCCTACCTGCCGCTCCAAGGGCCTCGAGGAGAACGTCTCGCTCACATCGGAACTTCACGACTCATCCTTTGCTGTCTGCTGTGACGGTGGGAAGATTGATATTCAGGTAGTGGTGTAAGTAGGTGCTGTGGATTGTGGGCAAGGGGGACAAACCCCTGCTCAGGGCACCTTTTGGATCGCTCGTACTTACCCCCAGCCTTCCACAGGAGGATTCGCCCGCGGCGGACTCGGGCACCGGGGTGTGGACGAGTCCACCGTGTCCACCGGTCGTCCCCAACGATGGACACCGTGTTGTCCCCAGGCCGCTGCTCGCTGCGAGGGTGGCCACAGAGCCGAACGCGGGGTGGGGTGAGGTCCGCCGGGCGGAGGGTGCTGCCGGAATTCTCATCGGGACTTGATCTCGTGGATGAGGGCGGTGACCTGTTCGTAGATCTCGCGCCTTTCGGCCATCTGCTTGGAGATCTTGTCGACCGCGTGGATGACCGTGGTGTGGTCCCTGCCCCCGAACTGCCGGGCGATGGCCGGGTAGCTCAACTCGGTGAGCTCACGCGAGACGTACATGGAGATCTGGCGGGCGGTCACCAGGGCCCGGTGGCGACGGCGGCCGGTGAGCTCCTCGAGGGTGAAGTCGAACATCTCGGAGGTGGCCTCGAGGATCCGACCGATGGTTATCGGGCGGGGCTCCCCGTCGGTGACGATGTCGGAGAGGACAGCGGTCGCGCTCTCGATGTTGAGAGCCTCGCCGCTGAGACTGGCGTAGGCCCCCACTCGGATCAGGGCGCCTTCCAGCTCGCGGATGTTGTTGGTGATGTGGGAGGCGATGAACTCCAGTACGTCGGGAGGAACCGGCAGATCCTCCGCCTCGGTCTTCTTTCGGAGGATGGCGAGGCGGGTCTCCAGATCAGGGGGCTGGATGTCGGTGGTGAGACCCCAGTCGAAACGGCTGCGCAGACGGTCCTCGAGGGTGGCGATGGCCCGAGGCGGGCGATCGGAGGAGAGAACGACCTGGCGACCGGCCCCGTGTAGGGAGTTGAAGGTGTGGAAGAACTCCTCCTGGAGACCCTCCTTGCCCTCGATGAACTGGATGTCGTCCACCAGGAGGATGTCGATGTCGCGGTAGCGCCGCTTGAAAGCGGTCTGGCTGTTGTTGCGGATGGCCTCCACGAACTCGTTGAGGAATGTCTCCGTGGAGACGTAGCGGGTCCGGTAGCCGGGATAGTTGTCGATTATGTAGTGGACGATGGCCTGGAGCAGATGGGTCTTGCCCAGCCCCGCCCCGCCGTGGATGAACAGGGGGTTGTAGCTGCGGCCCGGCCGCTCGGCCACGGCCAGGGCAGCGGCATGGGCGAAGCGGTTGGAGGCCCCGGTGACGAAGGCCTCGAAGGTGTAACGGGGATTGATCGCATCGCTGTAGCCGTCGGAGGCGGCGGTGGTGGGGGCACGGTCCTGGGCCCGGGAGGGGCGCACCTCATCGAGGGTCAACTGGGCCGGAAGGGTGACCGGCTCGTCCGGTACGGGAGCCACGGCGGGGGTGACCATGATGTGGAGTTCGCGCCCGGGACCGATGGCCTCGGTGACCATGGCCATGAAGCGACCCTCGATCCTCTCGCGGATCAGTTTGCTGGGAACCTCGATGGTGAGCTGTGAATCATCCACCGAGACGGGCACGACGGCCTCGAAGGTACTTCGCCACACCGCGTCGGCGACCTGGGAGCGGAGAAACTCCGCGGCTCGTGACCATTCCTCATCGGCGGGACCGGAATGATCCTCTGTTTGCTGCTGCACGGTGATCTTCCCCTGAAACATTCTGCTCACGGAGTCCACATGTTGTGGATAAGCCTGTGGGAAGCGAGTTGTGAAGATACCCGGGACCGAGGTGATCACCGGCGGGGGCGGCCCGGCGGCCCGATTTCGGGGAAGGAGGAAACTAGCACCTGGGGGGCGGAGCTGACCAGTGGCGGGACCAGAACACGGGGTGGGGGGATTGCCGAACCGATCCGGTGGCTCTACCCTCTTTGCGGCAGTCCCCGTGCTGGTGCCTCGCGCTCCAGATCGCGAATTCGGGAAATCGCCCGGTCGCCCCACGGCCGATACGCAGTCGGCACCCCAACGGGGCCCCTTTTCTCACGGACGGAATCGATCCGTCCCGGAGGTCAACAGTGAAGCGCACCTATCAACCGAACACCCGTCGCCGGGCCCGCCGGCACGGTTTCCGCCACCGGATGTCCACTCGGGCGGGGCGGGCGATCATCAACGCCCGTCGACGGAAGGGACGCCAGCGTCTGAGCGCCTGATCGGCAGTTGCCGTAGCGGTGCGGACTTCTCGCGTATCTCGGCGGAGGGCCGCTCCCGCTCCACCCGGCACCTGTGGATCAGGTCCGTGTCGGACCCCGAGGTCCGCCCTCCCAGGGTGGCTTTCGCCATCGGACGACGCAATGGTCCGGCGGTGAGGCGCAACCGGGCCCGGAGACGTATTCGAGCCGCTCTCCGGGAGGTCGCCGCCGACGTCGCACCCGGTCTCCACCTCATCGGCTGGAAGGGCCCCATCGGAGAGGTTGACTTCATCGAACTCAAGAACGAGCTGGTCGATCTGATGAGCAGAACCGAGGAACACAGATGAGGCCCGACGCGGCTCGGCCCTCCCTGGGGGCCAGGGCGGCCCGTCGGGCCATCGGCTGGTACCAGGCGCTGTCGCGCGGGCGTCCTCCGGTGTGCCGCTATCAGCCGACCTGTTCGCACTACTCCGTGGAGGCCATCGAGACCCATGGCCTGATCCGGGGTGGGTGGTTGTCCCTGCGGCGAATCGGCCGCTGCAACCCCTGGGGAGGATCCGGGTGGGATCCGGTCCCCGACCGGCGCCCCTCTTCGCATATCCACCCCCACGATCACCTCCCCGCCGGCCATGGGCCGTGCGGACAGTCGTCATCGGAACCGATGCAGGAAAGAGTCAGCTAGGTGTCAGCAATAATCGATCCGATCTTCAACGGCCTGGCGGCCCTGCTGGCCGCCTGTTACGCCGTCTCGGGCAACTACGCGCTGGCCATAGCCCTGTTCACCCTGATCATCATGTTGGCCTCCACCCCGCTGACCCTCAAGAGCACCCGCTCGATGATGGCCATGCAGAGGGTGCAGCCGGAACTCAAGCGACTGCAGACCAAGTACAAGGGCGACCGGGAACGGCTCAATCAGGAGATGATGGCCCTCTACCAGAGGGAGGGGATCAATCCCCTCGGTGGCTGCCTGCCCCAGCTGGTCCAGTTGCCGATCTTCTTCATTCTGTTCCGGTTGCTCCGGGGTCTGACCAATCTGCCTGACGGAGCGGTGACCTTCGAGCCCAAGTACCTCGACCACGGAACCCGCCTCTACAAGGATCTGGCCTCGGGAAATCAGATGGTCTCCTTCGGGATCGATCTGGCCCGACAGGCCAACAACGTGGTTCGCCAGAGCGTGGTCGAGGCCATCCCCTACCTGATCCTCATAGCCATCACCGGGGTCACGGCCTGGTATCAGCAGAAGCAGATGCAGGCCCGGCAGTCGGGATCCTCGACCCCCACCAACTCACAGCAGCAGATGCTGATGAAGGTGATGCCCTACACCCTGCCGCTGTTCTCGTTCTTCATGCCCCTCGGAATGGTGATCTACTTCATCATCTCCAACCTCTGGCGGGTGGGTCAGCAGGCCTACATCCACCGCTCCGGTCCTCCCGAGAGCCTCGTCAACGACAAGGGCGGCAAGGGGCCGGTCATCGACGTGGACGAGGTGGGTGACGGGTCCAGGCCCACCAAGTCCA
>DRKF01000399.1 GCA_011051915.1 Acidimicrobiales bacterium
ACCAGGCCTCACCCGAGCTGTCCTCGAGCTCGACGAATATGTCGAGGGCCTTCTCGAAGTCCGCCTCGGCGGCCTCTCTGTCGCCCATTCCCATGGCGGCCATGCCCCTAAGCCGCAGAGCCTCCGCCAGGCCGCCCCACTGGCCCAGCTCCCGCCAGCGCTTCACCGCCCGGGTCAGCACGTCGAGGGCCCGGATGTGGTCGGACTCGGCCGTGGCTATGTCGCCCAGGAGATTCAACGAATGGGCCTCCGACACGGCGTCGCCGACCCTCAGGGCCTCGGCCAGGGCCTCCCGGGCGTCGTAGAGGGCACCGGCCAGTTCCCTGAGACCCAGCCGGGCCCGGGCCCGCCCCAGGTGGGCGGCTATCCGGCGGGGATCATCCTCGGTGAGGAGTTCCAGCCTCTGGGCGTGGAACCTCCCGGCCGCGTAGTTGGAATGGCTTCTCTCCGCCCAGTCCGCCGCCGTCTCCAGCCACTGCAGGGCCGTGTCCACCAGCTCGGTTCCCGCCCCCGGAGAACCGCCGATGTCAGGGGTCAGGACCGCGGCGGAGTAGAAGTGGCGGGCGATGACACCGGGATTGGCAGCACCGGAGTCGGCCTCGAACTTGGCCGCCATCCATTCGCCTATGGCTATGTGGCTCCGAGCCCGAACGGTCTTGGTCAACATGCTGTAGGCGACGTCGCGTACGAGCTCCGAGCGGAACACCCAGCCCTCGTCGGTGGTGGCGAAGATGTCCTTGTCGACCAGCCGGGCGAAGGTCTTCTCCGCACCCGGACGCGACTGTCTCTCCGCCATCAACAGCAGGGAGTAGACCGGCCCCCGCCGGCCGATGACCGAGGCGTCCTCGACCATCGCCCTCTCATCGGCGGTGAGGGCGTCGAGGCGGGCCGCCACCAGCCCCCTGAGGGTGTCGGGCAGTTCACCCAGCTGGTCGATGACGTCGATTCGGGCCCCGGCACCGACCAGGCCCGCCTCCCGCAGCAGGGTCGCCAGCTCCTCGAGGAAGAACGGATTCCCCCCCGACCGTTCGTAGAGGATCTCGACCAGCTCATCGGACACGTCGACCCCCAGGAATGCCCGCACGAGTCGGCCCGAGGCCATCAGGCTGAGAGGGTCGAGGTTCAGAACCACGGTGTTGTGACGTCCGGGTGGCACCACCCATCTCTCGTCCTCGGCGGTCCAGCGGGCCGTGGCCAGCACCACGAACGGCCGCCCGCTGAGGCGGGCCAGCAGGGACTCGAGGAGGGTCAGCAGGGGTTGATCGGCCCAGTTGATGTCACTCAGCACCAGGACCACCGGGCTGCTGTCCGAGCATGCCGCCAGGAACTCCCCCAGTCCGTAGGCGATCTCCTCCCGCTCCCTCTCCGGGGGCAGGGAGCGGATCGGGGTCTCGTAGCCGAGGACATGCAGCAGAGAGGTGGTCATCCGCTCGACGAGTTCCTCCTGGTCGTCGGGGACGACGCCGCGGACCAGTCCACCGAGCCTCTCCAGGGCGACGGCACGGGTGTCGAATCTCTCGAGACCGCAGCTTCCGGACAGGGCGTCGGCGATGGCCCGGTAGGGATTCGTCTCGCCGTAGGGAACCACACGACCCTCCAGAACCATGGCCCCATGGGTGGACTCCGCCGCGGCCGCCACCTCCCCGACCAGTCGGGTCTTCCCGATCCCGGCCTCACCCAGTACCAGCAGCAGGTGGGCCCGTCGGCGGGCCACGGAGGTGTCGACGGCCGTGGTCAGCTGGAGGTGCTCGATGTTCCGTCCCACCAGTGGCGTGCGCTCGTCGCGACGACGGCGGCCCGGAGGGGCGGCCTCGTCGAGGGCGGCCCATATGCGGACCTCGCCCTCACGGCCCCTCACACCCACCAGTCCCCGTTCCTCGTAGCGAATCACCGACCGAGTCACGTCGTGGGTGAACTCCCCGACGAGTATCTCGCCGGCCCGGGCCAGTCCCTGAAGACGGGATGCCAGGTTCACGGTGTCGCCCATGGCGGTGTAGTCACCCGCCGCGGTCACGGCGCCGGTCAGTACCTCGCCGGTGGTGATTCCGATCCGGATCCGGGCCTCGGTGGGCCACTCGCTGGTGACCTCGGCCATCGACCGCTGCATTCTCAGCGCCGCTCTCACGGCCCGTTCGGGATCGTCCTCGTGGGCTATGGGGGCACCGAACAGAGCCACGATGGCGTCACCGATGATCTTGTCGACCGTCCCGCCGAAGGCGGTGATGTCGGCGACGAGGCGTTCGAACGTCAGATCGATGAGGTGCTTGACCCTCTCGGGGTCCATATTCTCGGCCTGCCCGGTGAAACCGACCAGGTCGGCGAACAGGACCGTCACGATGCGCCTCTCCTCGGTGTGGACCAGCAGGTGACCGCAGTTGGGACAGAATCGGGCGTCGTCGGGTACCGGATTCCCACACGAGGGACAGTTCATGGGCCGCAGTGTAGAGACCCCGACCCCGACCCATCCGGAGTTTCACCGACGAGGGTCCGACCACCGGACAGAACCGGAGACCGGTGGCCCGGGACCGCGAATCGGCCTGAAGGAGGACGACACGGGTGCGGGTTCCGCGAACAACCAGGCCCATTCGAACCGGGTCCGCGAATCGGCCTGAAGGAGGACGACACGGGTCCAGGTTCCGCGAACAACCAGGCCCATTCGAACCGGGTCCGCGAATCGGCCTGAAGGAGGACGACACGGGTGCGGGCCACCGGTAGCGTCCCACCCATGCACACGGGATCCGAACCCGACGGCGCCGGCCCCCTCGCCGCCACTGCGGGCCGACCCCTCCAGGGCGGCCCAGGGGCCCCCAGGGGCCGGCGCCGTTGGCGGGTGGATCCTCCCCGGCTGGTCGACTGGCTCATCGTCCTGCT
>DRKF01000400.1 GCA_011051915.1 Acidimicrobiales bacterium
GTGGGGTCGGCGCAGAGCCCCGATCGGGCCGTGATCCGATGCGTAGGTGAGAGCGGCGGCGGCGAATCGCCGGTCGTCGGGTAGCTCCTCGCGGAAGCGGAACCAGATCCAGCGGGCGGGACCGACCTCGGGGGGAATCATCCCGGGTGGAACCTGGCGGCTGTCAAGGAGCTCGGACATCGAGGAGAACTCGTCGGGCTCGAGGGTCTCGGGGTCGATTCCGTGGTCAGCCATCGCCACCTGGTGCACCAGGCCCGGCTCCGGACGCTGGAAGGAGGCCTCCAGGTTGAAGATGGCCTCGCCGTGCTGGATCGCCACCACCCGTCGGGTGGAGAAGGTCCGACCGTCGCGAATGCGGTCGACGCGGTAGAGGATGGGAACGCGGTAGTCCCCGGCCCGGAGGAAGTAGGCGTGGGACGAGTGGAGCATGTGCCCCTCGCCGGTGATCGTTTCCTGGGCGGCCCGCACCGCCTGGGCCGCGACCTGGCCCCCGAACACCCTCAGGCGCTCCTGATCGGGGCTGCGGCCCCGGAAGATGTCCTCCTCCAGCTTCTCGATGTTCAACAACTCCGCGAGGGAGGGATCTCTCAGTACCGGGGGGAGCTGTTCCATCGGGTCCCGAGGCTACCGGCGGGGCACAATGGGAGGATGGATGAGATTCTCGATGTCGATCTGATGGCCTTCGAAACCGGCTCGGAGGACCGGCGTCGAGCCGTGGTCGAGGGTGTCACCCGCAGTCTGGCCACGGGCTTCGTCTACGCCCGTCACGACCTCAGCGAGCAGATGCTGGACGAGGCCTACGATCTGCTGGCCCGCTTCTTCGCCCTCCCCCAGGACGTGAAGGACAGCTACATCGCCGAGGGCACCATGGGCCAGACCGGCTACACCGGACTGCTGGTCGAAACCGCCGCCATCTCCGATCATCCCGACTGGAAGGAGATGCTGAACTGGGGGGAGGCCCTGCCGTCTGGGCATCCTCTCCGCCGTCGCTTTCCCCACCGCTACCACGAGCCGGTACTGCCCGAGGCCGACCTTCCGGGGGCCCGGGAGCTGCTGTTGAGGTTCCACCGTGACACCGCCGAGCTCCAGCAACGCTTCCTGCGGATCATCGCCCTGGGGCTGGGTGCGGCGGAGGGGATCTTCGACACCATGGTCAAGGACGGTTCCCACCTGACCCGGGCCATCCACTACCCGCCAATGGAGCTGGCCCCCGGCGAGGAGCACGTCTGGGCCGAGGCCCACGGCGACATCAACCTGATCACGGCCCTGCCCCGGGCCACGGCCCGCGGCCTGCAGGTCATGGTGGAGGGCGAGTGGGTGGACGCCGAGCCCCCCGAGGGTCATGTGATCATCAACACCGGGATAATGCTCGAGCACCTGTCCAACGGGGCCATTCCGGTCGGGTGGCACCGGGTGGTGGCCGAACCCGGTCAGAGCGGAGATCGGATCTCGGTGGTGCAGTTCTGCCATCCCACACCCTGGACCGTCCTCACCCCGCTGGCGGCGACGATCACTCCCGAGCGGCCCCAGGCCTTCGGAGCGGTTCCCGCCTCGGACCGACTGGACGAGGTTCTATACGAGATCAACCTCGTCGAGGACGGCCGCCGGGTGGGAGACTGACCGACAAGGCTCCCGCACTGGACTGCTGTCGGGCGATCGGTTTCCCGCTCGAAACGGCCGGCGGCAGCTCTGCCTTCCGCTCAGAACTGCAGCAGGGCGTTCTCGATGACCTCGGACAGGGCCGGGTGGATGTACATCATGCCGGTGGCCATCTCGTCGACGGTGCGGCCGTAGGCCATTCCCTGGATGAGCTGCTGGATGAGGCTGGGGGCGTGGGCTCCCATGATGTGGGCGCCGAGGAGCCTGCGGGTCCCGGGGTCGGCGATCACCTTGACGAAGCCCTCGGTGTCCTGCATGGCCCATCCGTAGGCGGTTCCGGAGTACTCCTGGATGGCGGTCATGTGCGGGATACGGGCGTGTACGGCCGCCCGCTCGGTGTAGCCGACGCTGGCGATCTGGGGGTGCGCGAACACGGCGTGAGGCGTGAATGAGCAGTCCACGTGTCTCATGTCCTCGGGGTGCAGCAGGTTGTGGCGCAACACCCTCACCTCGTAGTTGGCGAGGTGCTTGAGCTGGAAGTCGTTCGACAGGTCGCCGAAGGCCCAGATTCCCTCGACGCTGGTTCTCTGGCAGTCGTCGACGATCACCCGACCGCGGTCGTGGCGTACCCCGGTGGCCTCCAGGTTCAACAGGTCACCGTTCGGTGTCCGTCCGGTGGCCACCAGCATCACGTCGCCGCTGACCACCTCGTCGCGACCCTCGTGCCCGATGAGGAGGTGCACCCCGTCTTCGTCCTGCCAGGCGCTGCGCATGCCACAGCCCATGCGGAGGTCGAATCGGCGGGAGACGGCCTCGGTGAAGCGGTGGGAGATGTCGTCGTCCTCGGCCCGCAGCAGCCGCGGTCCGCGGTTGACCATCGTCACCTGCGATCCCAGGGCGTCGAACACGTGCCCCAGTTCGTTGGCGATATAGCCACCGCCCAGGATCAGCAGCCTCTCGGGCAGTTCCGGAAGCCTCATGATGGTGTCGGACGTGTGGTAGTCGACCCGGTCGAGGCCGGGAACCGGTGGAATGAACGGTCGGGCCCCGGCGCCGAGCACGATGTGGCGTCCCGTCACCCTCTCGCCGTTCACCTCGAGCACCTTGTGGTCCACGAAGCGGGCCTCGCCCTTGAACACGGTGATGTTGGGGCACTCCTCGACCCGGTAGCGCTCCCCTCCCTCGGCGATGGGATCGATGCGTCCGAAGACCCGCTTCACGATCGCCGGCCAGTCGACGGAGTCCAGGGTGGCTCCCAGATCGAACCGTCCCGCCTCCCGCACCGCCAGGGCCACGTCGGCGGTGTAGATGAACATCTTGGAGGGAATGCAGCCCACGTTGAGGCAGGTACCGCCGAACACCCCCTTTTCGATGATGGCGATGTTCCAGTCGTCGAACTCCGGTCCGGGAATCGAGTTCCCCGATCCGGTCCCGATGATCACGAGGTCGAATTCGCGCAAGGTGTCTTCCTTACTGTGGGTGGCCGCCGTAGCTGCTCCGGTTCTCTCAGTCGACCAGAGCCTGGTAGACGAGAGCTTTCAGCTCGGGACGGATGGGATGGGTACTCGAGGGCAGGAGCTGGGTCATGAACTCCACGGTGATGTCCTCGACGGGATCCACCCAGAAGGCGGTGGATGCCGCCCCACCCCAGGCGAACTCACCCCGACTGCAGGTGACCTCGGCCTTGGCCGGGTTGACGACCACGGAGAAGCCGAGTCCGAATCCAACCCCCTCGTAGCGGGCCTCGGAGAAGATCGGGCGTCCCACCTCGCTCAGGTCGGCTCCACCGGGCAGATGGTTGAGGGTCATGTACTCCAGGGTGCGACGCCCGATGATCCGGGCCCCGTCGAGTTGCCCCCGGCCTCTCAGCATGGAGGTGAAGCGGTGGTAGTCGTGAAGGGTGGACACCAGGCCGCCGCCGCCGGAGAGCCACGTCGGGGGGCTCACGAAGGCACTCGTCGCCACCGGGTCGTAGAGAGCGGCCCGCTTGTCGGGGGGCTTGGGGAAGTAGTTGGCGGCGAATCGGGCCACCTTGGACTCGGGAACGTGGAAGGCGGTGTCCTCCATCCCCAGGGGATCGATGATCTCCGTCTGGAGGTACTCGTCGAGACCCCGACCCGAAACGACCTCGACCACCCGTCCCAGCACATCGGTCGCCATGGAGTAGTTCCACTCCGTCCCCGGGTCGAACAGCAGCGGCAGGGCGGCGATGGCCTCCACCGTGGTCTCCAGATCTCCGGGGGAGGTGCCCAGGTCCATGCCTGCGGCGCGGTACATGGCGTCAACGGGGTGCACGTGCAGGAATCCGTAGGTGAGGCCCGAGGTGTGGGTCATCAGGTCGTGGATCGTCATCTCCCGGGCGGCGGGACGGGTCTGGGGATCCTCGGCCGATCCGCCTGTCCACACCCGGCTGTCGGCGAAGGCGGGAATGAACCGGCTGACGGGATCGGTGAGGGCCA
>DRKF01000401.1 GCA_011051915.1 Acidimicrobiales bacterium
ACCGCCGACTTCCAGACGATCGAGTTGTTGCGAGTGGTCGACCGATTTGCCGAGCAGTTCGACGATCTGCCCGAGCTGATCCCGGGTCGAAGTGACTATCGGGTCTTGCTCACCAGCGGCGTGCCGCCGGGTCAAGGGCTACCGGCAGATGCCGGCACTGGTCGCCCAACTCCGCGCTCACGCCGCGGCTGTCACACCACCATGCGATACTGAACAGGACTCCATTGCTGCATAACCAACGGGGCCACCACCCGCAGCGACATCAGCAGCTAACGGGACATCCTCTCAGTCCCAGCTGAGGTCGATGTCGATGGAGACAAGTTCGATGGCGCCATCAGACGCTAGCTGGCCGACAACGTTGAGCGCCCTGACCAGCACGCCGCTGGTGAGCAAGACCCGATAGTCACTTCGACCCGGGATCAGCTCGGGCAGATCGTCGAACTGCTCGGCAAATCGGTCGACCACTCGCAACAACTCGATCGTCTGGAAGTCGGCGGTCGACGGTTCACCGTTCGGTCCTCGCTCCGAACCCAGCTGGCGGTCGAGATCCTCGAAGAACCCGTACGTCGCCCGAACCGGACGCCGATCGGTCAAGACCGCTGAGGCTGTTCGGTCTCCCCGATCCGACGCAAGATCCGCTCACGGGTACGGGACAACAGATCCTGGGGAGCATCCGCGAGGTCCCAGGTGATGCTGTCCTCGAAGATCGCGTCGACCTCGGAGGGGTCCATAGCCTCGAGTTCAGCCGCAGTCCACACTTTCTGGGTCATTCCATCAGGCTACTCGACCCATGTGACATCGGCGGCCGCCCCTCGCCAGCCGAGCGTCGGGAGCGTGACGCGTGTACTAACGTTGGTGTCGGAGGGCGACCCGACTTCGTTGCGCGCCCGATCGGCAGCGAGGTGAGCCAGAGCAGGATGGCCGGTGGCTTCGACGAGGCGGGCTTCCCTAGCACTCCCACTGCATCGCCCGGGGTCGAGTCCACTCTGCCGGACGGCTCGAAGGTCCGACTCATGGAGCCATCAGGCCAGGCACCGATGCGAGCATCGTTCACAAACACCAACGACGGCCCTGTCAACCCTTTCACCGGTAAGCCCGTGCAACCACCAGCGCCTTCAGGTTGGAACATGAAGGCCTGGGTTCGGGCCCTCACTCATGTGGACCAGATGCCATGAGCGAGACACTCAACGCGTTCCACAGGCTATTGCCAGCGGGCATCGAGCGCGTCGAGATCGAGGAGCCCACGCTCCTCCTCGGAGGTTCTGACTGGTCACTCTCCGTGACGTGCGACTGGCGATGGGTTAGGGCCGACGGGTCCGTGGTGAGCGATGGTACGGTTGGTCGTGAGGACCTGATCTGGGACCTCGCGGGCGAGGAGATCGTCGCGGTGCGATGGTCAGGGCCGGGGGGGCTTGGTATGGACCCCTCGTTCAGTTTCAGATCTGGCGGCGTACTCGAACTGTTCAGTGATGCGGCATTCGACACCCGGGTCCTGCACACACCGGCGCTTGTCCTCGTCGGACCAGTCAGGGGTTGACCATGCGGGGTGAATCGCGACTTGTGTGGCGGTGGCGGATTGAACGGCTTCGGTCGTAGCTTCTCACAGGTCGCAGTCGGGGGTGGCTCGTGAACCGCTTGCTGCCTCCGGTTTGGCTTTCCCGGGGTGTGCCTTCCCCGTCGGCGGCCAGCCGTGGTCTGGCTCAGCAGAGGCGTGGTTTCCCGTTGCAGGGAAGTGTTCCCTTCTCGTGGTCAAGCCGCTCTGGTGAGGTCTTGTGACCGTCGCCACCCCCGCCACGACGATCACCCTGCCCACCGACACCGTCACCCTCGACGCCACCACCTCCGACCCCGACTCGGGACCCAGCACACTGGCCTACGCGTGGTCCACGGTGTCCGCGCCTGCGGGAGGGACCGTCACGTTCGGCACACCCACCGCGGAAGACACCACGGCGACGTTCAACGTGGCGGGGTCCTACACGCTGCGGCTCACCGCTGATGACAGCGCCGATGCTGCCACGTCGGATATCACGATCACGGTGAACCCCGAACCCCCCGCGGTGTCCACCAGGGTCACCTACAGCATCGCCGGACAAAGCGTCGCGGTGGCCAACAACGGCACCCTCACCTGGATCCTGGGCGACAACCAAGGCTCCACCAGCACCGCGATCACCGCCGGGCAGGCCACCACCGTGCGCTACCACCCCTACGGAACCCAACGCGGCACCCCCACCAGCCTGCCGACCGATCGCACGTACACCGGTCAAACCGCCGACCCCACCACCGGGTTGATGAACTACCAAGCCCGCTACTACAACCCCACCATCGGCCAATTCACCCAACCCGACACCCACACCCCACCCGGACCCCCCCGGGCTGAACCGTCACGCCTACACCAACGGCAACCCCACCACCCCAGTGAACCCCACAGGGCATGAGTGTTTCATCAGCGGGCCCCGAGCCGGCCAGTGCTGGCAAGGACCCGACGGGCCCGATGACGCGGCCGCACCCCAAGAAGAAGCCCTCACCGTCAAGATCGTCACCGGCGCCGAGATCATCGGCAACCACCACAACACCCGCAACGATCTTCTCCCCGAAGCCAGCCGAACCAACTTCTATGAACAGAACTACTACGACCAATACGACCTACGCTACGACATTGGTGGTCTTGTTGTCCGAACATGGACGGTTGGCAGCACCATAGTCGTGGTAGCTTGCATCGCCTCGACTGAAGGTGCATGCACCGTTGCCGTACTAGCGATAGGAGCGGTCAACACCGTACAACCGGTAAGTAAGGCACTTCAGGACCCAAACTACTGTACAGTAACCAATGCCTCGATAAGTGGTGTCCCTGTACTAGTTCCCTTTGGCCTCCAACGGTATACCGGGGCTGCTGCCGCAGTTGACGATCTGGCGGGGCTAAATGCGGGGGTGATCAATACGTTCGGATTCACCACATCAATCATACCGCCCATGAATAGTTGCGACCGGCAATGAGACTGAGACGCGACCTCATCGGTATGCTTTTTGGTGGGCCGGTTGGTGGAGTGGAGGTATACCTGCTTTTTCTGGGAGGGCTGAGTCTTGCTCTCACTATCGGCGCGGGAAGCTTGGTGGGAATTGTGTTCACCACGGTATCTTTCGGGTTGTGGCTCCTACTACAGCAGGTTCGTGTCGAACTCCGCGATGACTGCCTGGTAGCCGGACACAGGATCCATCCATTGAAACTCAAACGCACAGACATCGAAAGAGCAGAGATCGGCAAGGTCTGGTGGGGTCGCGGATACGCCCGAGGTATCAAACTGATCCTCAAGAACGGAAAGCGCTTGGACATGCCGCTTTCAGCGATACTTCTCGCCGATCGACTCGATGACTGGATCACCGCGATCAACCAGTGGGCGGGCTACGAACCCGAAACCGTCGACCCGACCGCGGCCCCACTGGGTCGCTTCCTCTCCAGCACCCACACACCCCACGACAACAGCAACCCCAAGGACACTGAGAACCAACCACCCGAGGAACCTTGACCCACCAACAGCCGTCGCCACCCCGCAACGGCGATCACCCTGCCTATCGACACCGTCACGCTCGACGCCACCACGTCGGATCCCGACTCGGGACCCAGCACACTGGCCTACGCGTGGTCCACGGTGTCCGCGCCTGCGGGAGGGACCGTCACGTTCGGCACCCCCACCGCGGAAGACACCACGGCGACGTTCA
>DRKF01000402.1 GCA_011051915.1 Acidimicrobiales bacterium
ACCACTGGCCTCGGCGGCCGAGCGCCACACGCCCGACAGGGCCAGGGCCACCACGAGGTAGAAACCGGCCGCCACCACCAGGCCGGCGGGTTCGGCCCGGACTCCGTCCATGGCCAGCCGGGAGGCCCGCAGGGGGATTCCCAGGGCGCTGCCGATCCGACCTCCAGGCCCTGCGGTGCTCACAGCGGCCTCTGGTAGATCTCGCCGATGATCTGTTCCAGGGGTGGCTCGACGACGGACAGATCGGTGACCCGGACAGCGGACATCACCGCGTCCAGGACCTCTCGCACCGGCGTGATCGAAGTGTCGACCTCCAGCCTCAGCATCGACGCGGTGGGGGAGGTGACCGCGATCGCGGGGTCGAGGACCGACCGCACCCTCCCGGCATCGTCGGGTTCCTCGAGGCCGACTTCGATGCGACGGGTGGTCAGGAGTTCGCTGCGCATCCGTGACACCGGGGCGTCATGGATGATGACACCGTGATTCACGATGATGGCCCGGTCGGCGACGTGTTCGATGTCGGCCACGTCGTGGCTGGTGAGCAGGACTGTTGTACCCAGCTCGGTGTTCAGTCGCACCAACAGGTCACGGAAGCGCTGCTTGGCCAGGAGGTCGAGGCCGATGCTCGGTTCGTCGAGGAAGAGCAGCTCGGGCTCGTGCAGCATGGTGGCGGCCAGCTCGCAGCGCATCCTCTGGCCCAGGGACAGGGTGCGTACCGGCTGGTCGAAGAGGTCGGCGGCCTGGAGCAGCTCGCCCAGCTCCGACACCCGGCGACCGATGCGGCTGTCGTCGAGGCCGAAGATGGCCCCCAGCATCCGGAATGAGGAGCGCGGGGGTAGTTCGTCCCACAGCTGGGACCTCTGGCCGAACAGGGTGCCGATCCGGCGGCTGAGCTCCCGGCGTTGGTCCCAGGGAACGTGGCCCAGGACCGTGGCGGAGCCGCTGGTGGGACGCAGAATCCCGGTGAGCATCTTGATGGAAGTCGACTTTCCGGCCCCGTTCGGGCCGATGAACGCCAGCCGCTCGCCCGCCTCCACGGTGAAGGAAACGGCCCTCACCGCATCCACGGTGCGACGACGGCGCCGCCGCCCGGTCGTGAAGCTGCGGCTCAGCTCGCAGACATCGATGGCCGTCGAATGGTCCATACCCAAGTGAAGCACGGGGGTCGCCGGCCCCGAAGTGAGTTTCCGGAGCGGGGCCGGATCCCGAGGCTGCCGGCCGGTCGCGGCCCCGCAGCAGACCGGAGGCGGCTCGACAGTTCCCCGGTGCTACTCCACCACCCGCCCGGTCCTCAGGTAGTACAGAGCGAACAGGAGATAGGCGGTCCCCCAGATCAGCTCGCTGTGATCGGCGTACCTCCTGGGCCCGTTGAAGCAGCCGTCGCGGAGGATGCCGGGCGGAAGGTCGGGGTCACGCTCGCGGGAAGTGAGGTGCCCCAGCAGGCCGTCGATCATCGGGGTCACCAACTCGGCGACACGGCGGGCGTCGGGCAGGTCCGGGTCCTTCACTGCCATCCGGGCCAGCTGCTCGACCACCACCGCCGCCGCCGAGGTGTCGAGAGGGACACTGTCGGGGTCGACCTCCAGGGCCGGGTCCTTGAAGTCCCAGGGCGGGACCCCCTGGGGTCCGGTCCGGTCCATCCAGTAGTCGAGCAGCCGGGCCCCGATGTTCAGGTACCTGGGGTCGCCCAGCTCCTCCCACGCCCTCAGGTAGCCGGCCACCGCCCAGGCCTGGCCCCGAGACCAGCAGCTGTCGTCGTGGGCGCCGAGCAGGGTGTAGTGGGGTCCGGGAGCTCCGGTCTGGGTGTCGTAGTCGATGAACTCGACCGTCGAGCCGTCGTCGTTGATGAAGTCGCGGGCGGTCAGGTCGAGATGGCGGCGGGCGCCCTCGATGAAGGTGGTGTCGCCGGTCTGGCTGTAGCCCCACCAGTCGAGGCACAGGTTGGGGTGAACGTTGTCCACGCAGACCTTGTCCCGGCCGAACAACTGGGTGGATCTCACCTGAACCTGGGTGCCGATGGGCATGGCCCCGTTGGACTCGATGGCCATGGATCGCACCGCGTAGGCCCCGGCGAGGGCGAGGGTGCGGTACTTGGGCTTGCCCGTCCAGGCGTACTGACGGGCGGCGGAGTAGTAGAAGCGGTGGGCCCTGAACATGTCGTCGCGCTCGAGGTACGGGCGCAGGCGTTCGGTCCGTTCCTCGGCATCGGCCAGGAGGTCCCGGGAGCCGCGGAGCTCACCTGCGATACGCAGACACTCGACCCAGTGGCCACCGCACCAGTCACCGTCGTCGGTGGTGTCCCACTGCTCGGTGCCCGGCTCGCAGTGGTACGGCCAGGCTTCGCCGACGGAGTCTCGTATCGTGACCACTCGCTCGCAGAGATCGTCCAGCGCGGTCTGCCACTCCGGTTTGAACTGGTACACGATGGACCTCCTCGGTCGGCACCGCCGAAGTTAGTTGGCCCCGGGTCCCGGGCGCCTGCTCCGGGGCGAGGGTGACCACGGCGATCCGGCCCGGCTCGGGAGAGCGCGATACGGTCCCGGGGTATGACCCAAGAGCTGGCTCCCCTCCCCGAGGACTGGGGACGGGCTGTCGCCATAGTGGCCCACCCCGACGATCTGGAATACGGAGCGGC
>DRKF01000403.1 GCA_011051915.1 Acidimicrobiales bacterium
GGGAGGTGTTTGACCCCGGAAACGAAGTTCGCCCGGGCCCACTCGGGTTCCCCGGCCAGCTCGATGTGCTCGAGTTGGGCGGCCAGGCGCTCGAGCATGGCCCTCAGCTCCATGCGGGCGAAGTGCACTCCCAGACAGAAGTGGGATCCGACTCCGAAACTCAGCAACCTGGAGGCGTCGGCCCGGGTGATGTCGAAGGTGTGGGGGTCGGTGAAGACCTCGGGGTCCCGGTTGGCGGCGGGGTAGCTGAGCAGTACCCGGTCCCCGGCGGGAATCTCGACCCCGCCTACGGTGGCGTCCTCCTGGGCGTAGCGGAGGAAGTGGCGGACCGGCGTGGACCACCTGACGCACTCGTCGGCGGCGTTGTTGACCAGGCTGGGGTCGGCGGCCAGGGCCCTGAGCTGCTCGGGGTCTCGCACCAGCTGTTCCATCCCGCCCGAGAGGGCGAAGGAGGTCGTGTCGTGGCCGGCCGTCGCCACGATGATGTAGTACCAGAGACGCTCGTAGTCGCCCATGGGCGCACCGTCCACCTCGGCGTTGGCGATAACGGTGGCCAGGTCGTCGGCGGGGCAGCGGCGGCGGTCCTCGGTCATGGCGTCGAAGTAGCCGATGAAGTCCATGATCGAGGCGACCACCGCCTCCAGCGGGTCATCGTGATCACCCATGAACTCGGGGTCGGCGGCGCCGAAGACGCCCTGGGTGAGGCGCAGCATCAGCTCCTCGTCCTCGCGGGGTACCCCGTAGATGTTCATGATCGCCCTCAGGGTGTAGGGCTGGGCGATGTCGGCTGCGAAGTCGCAGCGGCCGCCCATCTCCCGCATCCTGGCGATGAACTCATCGGCGATGGCGTCCACCTGGTCCTGGCGGGCGGCGATGGTGCCGGCCTTGAACCAGTTGGCGGTCACCGCCCGGTGGGAGCGGTGCTTCGCCCCGTCCAGTTGAACCAGGGAGGCGGGCTCGGGCATGCCTGCGGCCAGGGCCCGCTCCCGGTCCTCGTCCCGTCCGAGGACCACATTGGACGTGTTCCAGAAGCGGTCGTTGTCGCGGGACACGTCCCAGATGTCGGAGTGACGGGTGAGAGCCCAGAACGGGGTGAATCCGGCTCTCTCGACCCGGGCCACGGGCCGCTCGGCCCTGATGCGGTCGACGTCGGAGTGCCAGGTGTCCATGTCGGCCCACCGTTCGGCGTCGATGAAGACACTGCCGATCAGATCGTCCACCGTCTCCTGGTCGGTCACGCTCGCCCCCTGGTCCCTGGCCCTGCCGGGACCGAGGCTAAGGGGTCCGGTGGCCGGTAGTCAGATCGGCGGGTGGGTCCGGACCCCTGGTCCGTGTCGTCGTGGGACAGACCTGCCTCCAACAGGAGCGAAGCCGGCCGTAACCTCTGCCGCCCCCCGGCGTCATCACACCGCACACCGCATCCCCCGGTCGTTGCGGCCGACAGGATCCGGAACGGCACTCGGGCGAGTGCAGACGGCATCGATGGTGCCGTGCTGCCACCCGGGTCACCAACCACAGGAGAACAGACAGTGAAGTGGACTACCGCCCAGCAGCGAATTATCGGTCTGGGGTTGGCATTGGCCCTGCTCGCCGCGGCCTGTGGCGGATCGGGGGGATCGTCGGCGGATTCCGCCGAGGACGCCGGAGGATCCCAGGACGCGGGATCGGCTTCCACGGCGGAGACCGCCTCGGCGACCGCTCCGGTCGAGGGGCTGGTAGTGGTCCTCAACTCCTTCGGCGACAGTCTTTTCGAGGTGAACCCGTCGACCGGAGAGCATCGGGCTCTGACCATGGACGGCGCCGAGTTCGTCGATCGTCAGAATCAACCCGTCGTGGCCGGCGGTCGGGCCTGGATGATCACCGGAACCCTGCTGGAGGGCCAGAGCTACTCCAGCACCGTGGGCCTGGGCCGACTGGACCTGGCGACGGGTGAGGGAAGACAGATCGCCGAGCTCGGGGTCGACAGGGAGAACGACGAGGCCCAGGACCTCAACATCTATGAGATCGTCGGTGCCGACGACACCTCGGTGTGGGTCAAGGTCCAGAAGTTCGGCGAGGATTCATCACAGTCGATCTACCGCAGGTACGACGCCGAGACCGGTGACCTGCTGGGCGAGATCGACGAACTCGTGTACGAGTACGAGAGCGACACCGCCACCTGCACCGCCGGGATCACGGAGCCCCGGATCCTTCCCGACGGCACGTTCATGGCTCTCGTCGGCACATTCCCGGCGGTGGTCGACACCGAGACCGGGGAGATCACCCCGACCGTGCCGTGGTGCGAAGCCAATGACGATGCCTTCGACCCCTACCGGCTGAGCTCGGTCCTGACCCCCGAGGAGATGGCGGACTGGGCGATCACCGAGAGCGGCGAACCGGTCCCCGCCGAGGAGCTGGATTCCATGTTCGGCTTCGGTGACATCACTCCCTCGGGCGGCAAGTGGGTCATCGACGGCGATCGTCACGCCTGGTGGGTGTTCGCCGGTATCCGCGGATACCGGGACGGCGAGGACTCCGGGAAGGCGATCATCGGCGGGGTGGTGGAGTTCGACCTGGACTCGAACCAGCTGGTGGAGATCTACCCCCTCGGTGAGTACGCGGGTCGTTGGTTGCCCGACGACGACACCTTCGACGTGGCGACCCTGTCCGACGTCTATCTGGCCTACAGCGGAGACCGGCTCTGGATCATGGACGGCACCGAGGACGGTCCGCTGATCGGTCTGGATCCCGCCACGGGGACCGTGGAGGCCCACCAGCTGGTCAAGGGCGAGGGCGTGGACGTCACCGAGGCCGAGATCCTGGCCTTCGACGCCGATGGCCTGTGGCTCGAGGTGAACCGGGCCGTGGTGACCGAGAACGAGGACGGATCACGTTCGCGCCTCGGAGAGCTGAGCCTGGTTCGGATCCAGGGCACGACCGGAGCGGTCGTCGTCGATGTTCCTGAGAGGGAGATCCTGAGTTGAGTTGAGTTGAGTTGAGTTGAGCTGGGTCGGGCCGGACCGGGCCTGGCTGGACGGAGTCCGGGTAGCCGGCTTCCGGTCCGTGAAATGCCACGAATGTGGCCGGAGTGAAATCCCGATCCACCGACCAGGGTTTCAACCGGTACCTGACCACCAGGGAGAGCAAGAACAAGACCTGACAGCCGAATCGACAGGGGGAGGGCCGAACCATGGCCGTAGCCATCAGCACCGAGGAGATCGAGGCCGCCCGACCCTGTCGAGACGGTTCCTCGGACTGCCTTCCCCGCCGGGATTCCACCATCGGACGTCCGGTCCGGGCCCGAACTCCGGCAACGAGCGCTTCCCGAACCCGGCTGGGAGGAGCCCGGGCCCTGGCGCTGCAGCTCAGCCTGATCGTCGGTGCCGCCCTGGCCTATTTCGGGGTGAGAGGGCTGACCGAGGGCAGCGAGTCAACGGCGGTCGAGCACGCCCGAGGAGTCCTCAGGTTCGAGAGGACCCTGGGGATCGACATCGAGCAGGGTGTCCAGAGTTGGATCCTGGGTCACAACTGGATCGTGACCGCCGCCAACTGGGTCTACATATGGGGCCACTGGCCGGTGATCACGATCACGTTCTTCTGGCTCTACCGTCGCCATCACGGATCGTTCCTGCTGCTGCGCAACGCCATGTTCATCTCCGGGGCCATCGGCCTGGTGATCTTCATGAGCTATCCCGTGGCCCCGCCCCGTCTGATGCCTGCAGGCTTCGTCGACACCGTGACGGAGCTTTCGACCTCCTACCGGGTACTGCAACCGCCGGCGCTGGTGAACAAGTTCGCCGCCGTCCCCAGCCTGCACGTGGGCTGGAACCTCCTGGTCGGGATCATGCTCTACCGGACGCTGAAGCACCCTGTCACCCGGATCGTCGCTCTCGGGGGTCCGCTGCTGATGGCCTCGGCGGTGGTGCTCACCGCCAACCACTATGTCTTCGACGTCCTGGCCGGGTCCACCGTGGCCCTGGTCGGACTGGCCGCCGCCTCCCTCCTGGCGTGCCGGCCGGTCGACGCCGGGAGCACGGCCCGCCGGATCATTCCGGTGAGGCCGTGCCCGGCGCTAGTCCGCCCCACTCCGGTTCCCGTTCCGGTTCGCGTCGGTCACAACCGATGACCGTCCGGATCGGCTGAACCGGCTTGCCGGAGCCGGCGACACGCTCGGGGGAGCACCGGACCCCGGGACCCAGTCGCCGGCTCCGGTGAGGGCATCACGTCGGCCGGCGGTTCGATTCCCGGTCAGGCCTGGGTCGCTCCCGGAGCCACGGGTTCGGTGAGGGCGCTGATCCCCGATTCGTCGAGCAGCGACAGCAGCCCGGCCGGGTCCACCAGCTCGATCCTCCGGTAGCGGAGCTCGATCAGGCCGGCGGTCTCGAGAGTCTTGAGAACCCTCTGGGCGCTGGACCTCTGGACTCCCAGGAGCTTGGCCAGCTGGGTCTGGGTGAGTCGCACCACACCCTCGTCGTCGGCCTCGCGGAGCAGGATCGACGCCAACTGTGATTCGATCCCCCCGGCCAGCAGATCGATGAGCCGGCCCTGCAGGCGCGCCATCCGCTCGGCCAGGGACACGAACCAGCGTCGGGCCACCAGCGGTCGGCTGGTCAGGAGCTTCAGCAGCTCGTTGGAATCCATGGACAGCAGGGTGCAGTCCTCCACCGCCCTGGCGTCGAAGGGCTCCAGCTCACCCAGCAGGGCGGGGACATCGCCGAACACGTCCCCGGGGTTGAGTATCTGCAGGGTCACGGCCCGGCCCCGGATCTCGCGGGTCAGTTCCACCCGCCCCTTGCGGACGACGTGGATCTCGGCGGGTTGTTCCCCCCGCCTGAACACCGTCGTGCCCCCGGCGTACTGCTTCTCCTCCACGTGACGGGCCAGCTCCTCCACGTCGGAGGGGCCCATGGGCGCCCGTTTCGCCCGGCTGAGACAGGCCGCGATCCACGAGCCGTATCTCCCCAGGCCCTTCATCGCCCGTTCTCCGGTCCGGCCGGAACCGTCACAACAATCACGTTCACACCCATCCGGCGACGCCCGGAGGCGACACCGCCCAGTCAATCCCGTACCTGGGTGAACCCGACGAACCTCGTCAACATTGCATCGGATCGGATATTTCGGGCTGATGGACCGGTGTGGTCCGGTTTCAGCCGGTGACCACAACCCAACAACTCCCGAAAGGGGGGGACAAATGACACGAACATCAACAGCCGGATCCGGTGCGGCAACAGCCTCGACCCGGCCCGCAGGGGCGGCCATCGAGCTCGGACCGCTTGCGGTCGGCATGGTCGGTGTGATGGTCACGGCCGGGGCGTTCATCGCCCTGATCGTGGCCGGTATCGCCGCCGCCGACCTGTTCCCGGCGACATCGGGTGCCGCCGAGGCACTCAAGGACCAGGGGGTCTGGAAAGCGACCCAGGCCTGGGCGAATCCCCTGGGGATCGTGGGCCTCGCCGTCCTGTTCGCAGGGGCCGTGCCCTACGCACTGATCAACATTCGCAAGACCATCTCATACCGACGCGACACGATGGCAACGGGTCTGCCGGTACTTCTTCAGAAAGGCAGCCAGTCATGACATCGGTAGTGGGAGCTGAGAGCAGCACAACGAGTTCCAACGGTTCGGGAACCGCATCCAGGGGAGGAAGAGTGTCCAGCAAGATCGAGAACGCAATCCCGTACAAGGGTGACGACTCCGTACAGACCATGGCCAAGCAGATGGCGTGGCCCATGCTCGGAATGGGGGTCATGAGCGTGATCGTGGCGTTCATCATCGCCCTGGTCGCCGGCAACAACATCGGGGCGTTCTTCTCACCTTCGGGTGTGGCGTCCGATCTGGGTCGGGGTCAGGCCGACGTTCAGCTCACCGGGGCCTTCCTGTTCCTGGGCATGGGCATGATCCTGGCCTCGATCACCATGACCCTGGTCAACATCGTCCGGCACCTCCGGGACAGCGGCCGTGACGTCCAGTCGGCACTGGGGGCCGCTCCGCTCCAGCTCAAGAAGCCCTGGACCGGTCAGGTCACCCCGATGTTCATGATGATGGGCGTCATGGTCGAGGTGCTGGCCTTCATCCTGGGGATAGTGGCGGCGGTGAGCATCGGTGGGGTGGCCCCGGGAGCTCTCGTCGATGCCTCGTCGGCCTCGGCCGCGGACCTGGCCGACATCGGACTGGCCCGGGCCTGGGCGGCCTGGCTTCCCGGGCTGAGACTGGTCGGCCTGGCGATGATCCTCACCGCCATCGTGATGGTGCTGGCCACCATCCAGAAGGTGATCCGCTTCCAGGGGGACCGGATCTCGGAGCTGGCCGCCTGACGGAGCGGTCAACCGAACAGCCGGGAAACCGGCAGTGAACGAGGCGGTCCACCCATCCCGCCTCCCCGGACCGGAGGAGCCCAGTGCCCTCCGGTCCGGCTTCGCGCGTGGGTGGTTTCCAGCGTGGGTGAGGACATCCGCGGAGGGCCAGTGCCGCTTTTCGTGGTGGGACCTGTACCCTGGGTGCATCCCCCGGGAAAGCTTCCCGGGTGGCGTCGGCTCCCTGAGTCGGCGGGCCGTAGGTGAAATCGTTTCTCCGTCGGTCACGCTCCCGCTGCCGCGAC
>DRKF01000404.1 GCA_011051915.1 Acidimicrobiales bacterium
ACGTCGATGGTCTTGTCGGCCCCACCGTAGGGCTGGCGCCAGACCTCGGCGTACAACTCCTGACGGCTGACGACCTCGCCGGCACGCGACGCCAGGTAGGCCAGCAGGTCGAACTCCTTGCGGTTCAACGACACCGTCTCACCCCGGACGGTCACCGTCCTGGACTTGAGGTCGATGCTCAGCTCGCCCACCGATATGGCCCGGGTCGGTCCGCCGGCACCGACCCTTCTCATCAGGGCCCGCACCCGGGCCTCGAGTTCAGGTCCGGAATAGGGCTTGACCACGTACTCGTCGGCGCCGGCGTCGAGCAACCGCACGATCTCGGCGTCCTCGTCGCGGGCGGTGGCCACTATCACCGGCACATCGGAGACGGCCCGGATCATGCGCAACAGGTCCGAACCGTCCATGTCGGGAAGACCCAGATCGAGGATCACCACGTCGGGGGAGTTGTCGATGATCCCCTGCAGCCCACCCATGGCGGTGGCCTCGGCCCACACCACGTGCCCGGCACCGGACAGGGCCCTCACCGCCAGACCCCGAATCTGGTGGTCATCCTCGACTATGAAGACACTTGCCATGGGGCCACGGTAGGTGGAGTCGAACCACCCGCGGGCGGTTTAGGGTGCTTTTAGGGTGGACTTGAAGCCCCGGGACGGACCGGCAGGGTTCAATGGCCCCATGAAGAAGCTGCTGCTCACACTGATCTGGCTCACCGGAAGCCTGGCCGCCGTGGCCGTCTCATGGGCGGGGGTCGGTGTGGTCCGTACCGAGGTGATCGATCCGCCGCCCGCCCGGGAATTCACCCTGAGTGCATCCGCACTGGCCGACGACACGCCGGTTCCCGACACGGCCACGTCGACACCGGCGACGACCTCACCGGGTTCCGGTCCGGACGGGACGGCAACGGCCCCGGGCGGTTTGTCGGGTTCCGCGGTGCCGGCGGGTCCAGCCTCACAGACCCGGCCGACGGCAGGAGCAACCGGTACCCCGGCGGGCGGATCGGGTAGCACCACGACCGCCTCCACCCCGACCACCACTGGTCCCGGCACCACCACGCCCTCGACATCCACCCCCACCTCGACCTCGACCTCGACTTCCACCACCGTTCCCGACACCACGGCGACCACCTCCCCGCCCAGCACCGGCAGCACGACGACCACGGCACCGGCCCCGTCGACGACCACTACCACCCAGGCCTCCCAGACCCAGACCTTCTCCCTGGTCGGAGGCACGACAGCGGTGTCGTTCTCCCCCTCGGGGGTCCAGGTCCTGTGGGCGAGCCCCAACCCCGGCTACACGGTGAAGATCGAACCCGAGTCCCCGGGGATGAAGGTGGAGTTCCGCTCCGACGCCCACCGGTCCCGCATAGACGTCTGGTGGTCGGGCGGACCTCAGTTCTCCATCGACGAGCGAGACAACTGAGACCGGATCCGTCGGGTGAGGTGGTGCCGGAAGGCGGGCTCAGCCGACCGAGCCCTACAAGCCGCCACCGGCTCCGTAGGGACCGGTGACCGCTCGAGAACGGGATCAGCCGACCGAGCCCTCCATCTGGAGTTCGATGAGCCTGCTCCACTCCACGGCGTATTCCATTGGCAGGGTGCGGGTCACCGGTTCGATGAACCCGTTCACGATCATTCCCATGGCCTGCTCCTCGGTGAGCCCCCGGCTCATCAGGTAGAAGAGCTGCTCGTCGGCCACCCGGGAGACGGTGGCCTCGTGGCCCACGGTGGCGTCGGCCTCACCGATCTCCTGGTAGGGGTAGGTGTCGGAGCGGCTGTGGTCATCGAGGATGAGGGCGTCGCACTGCACGTGGCTGACCGCCCCGGTGGCACCCTTCTCGACCCGCACCAGGCCCCGGTAGGTGCTGCGGCCGCCGTCCTTGGAGATCGACTTGGAGACGATCTTGGAGGTGGTCTCGGGGGCGACGTGGACCATCTTGGCCCCGGCGTCCTGGTGCTGACCGGCCCCGGCATAGGCCACCGAGAGAACCTCGCCCGAGGCCTTGGGCCCCATCAGGTAGACGGCGGGGTACTTCATGGTCAGACGGCTGCCGATGTTGCCGTCGATCCACTCCACGTGGGCCCCGGTGTGGGCCACGGCCCGCTTGGTGACCAGGTTGAAGACGTTCGGCGACCAGTTCTGGATGGTGGTGTAGGTGATGCGGCCGTGGTCGCGGGCCACCAGCTCCACCACCGCCGAGTGCAGGGAATCGGAGGTGTACACGGGGGCCGAGCAACCCTCGATGTAGTGGACCTTGGCTCCCTCGTCGGCGATGATCAGGGTGCGCTCGAACTGGCCCATGTTCTCGGCGTTGATCCGGAAGTAGGCCTGGAGGGGCATCTCCACCTCGACCCCGGGGGGCACGTAGATGAACGACCCTCCCGACCACACGGCGGAGTTCAGGGCTGAGAACTTGTTGTCCCCGGGGGGGATGATGGTGCCGAAGTAGGCCCTGACGACCTCGGGGTACTCCCGCACCGCGGTGTCCATGTCGCAGAACAGGACGCCCTGGGCCTCGAGGTCCTCGCGGTTGCGGTGGTAGACCACCTCGGACTCGTACTGGGCGGTGACCCCGGCGAGGTACTTGCGCTCGGCCTCGGGGATGCCCAGCTTCTCATAGGTCTCCTTGACGGAGTCGGGGAGCTCCTCCCAGGCGTCGACCTGATGGTCGGTGGGCTTGATGTAGTAGTAGATGTCGTCGAAGTAGATCTCCGACATGTCGCCGCCCCAGTTGGGCATCGGCTTGCGCTTGTAGATCTCATAGGAGCGCAGACGGAAGTCGCGCATCCAGTCGGGCTCGCCCTTCATCCAGGAGATCTCCCGGATGATGTCCTCGTTCAGCCCCCGCTTGGGCTTGTAGACGTAGTCTTCTTCGTCGCTCCAACCGAGCTTGTAGCGACTGAGGTCGAGGGTGGTGTCGGACATGGGGAGCACTCTCCTGGATGCGAGCCGGTGTCGATCCCTGCGATCCGCCGACGGCCGGGAATTTGCACTATGTGGATAGTAACAATCCAACCACCCACTTCCCACCCCCATCTCCCCCACCCCAACCCCATCTATGACACCAACAGCGCGCCATGACGCGCGGAAGATGCCACAGATCCCCGCCTCCCCCCATCTATGGCACCAACAGCGCGCCATGACGCGCGGAAGATGCCACAGATCGGGTCAGGTGCCGAGATAGGTCGAGCCGAAGCGGCCCTTGATGCAGAGGTTGCCCGAGGTGATGTCGTGATCCTGGGGTGAGGTGACCCTGACGATCCGACCGTCCTGGGTCCTCAGCTCGAGGTTGCAACCGATCCCGCAGTACGAACACACGGTGCGGGTGACCTCCTGGGCTTCGGGGTTCCAGGCCCCGGCCTGGCGCAGGTCGAACTCGGCTCGGAACTCCAGGGCCCCCGTCGGGCAGACCCCGATGCAGTTGCCGCAGTACACACAGGCCGACTCGGTGAGGTCGGTGTCGTACTCGGTGGATATCCGGGACTCGAAACCCCGCCCGGCCACGGCGATGGCGAAGCTGTGCTGGGCGTCGGTCCCGCACACCTCGACGCACTTGTAACAGAGGATGCAGCGCTCGTAGTCGCGTACATAGAGGTTGTCGTGGATCCGGGGTTCCTCGACCACCACCTCCCCGTCACCCATCCGGTCGGGGTCCGCCCCGTACTCCCGCATCCACCCGGCCAGCTCGGGTTCGGCCCGATCCAGGTTCACCGAGGAGGCCAGGAGCTCCAGCACCATCCGGCGGCTGTGGCGGACGCGGTCGGAGTTGGTGGAGACCACCATTCCGTCCTCAGCGGGGCGGGAGCACGAGGGCACCAGGGTGCGGGATCCCTCGACCTCGACCAGGCACAGCCGGCAGGTGTTCACCGGGGTCAGGGTGTCGAGCTGACACAGGGTGGGGATCTCCCGGCCCTGGTCGCGGGCCGCCTGCAGCAGGGTGGTGCCCTCGGTCACCTCCACCGACTCGCCGTCCAGGGTGATCGTCACGGTGCTCACAGCCGGTCTCCTTCCCCGCTGCCGCCCGGTAGCAGGCCGAGGGCCAGCGCCGATCTCAACGCCCCCGCCGCGGTGTGACCCAGGCCGCATATCGACGCGTCGGACATGACCCCGGCCAGGTCGGCCAGCAGGGCCAGACGGTGGGGCGGGGAACTCCCACCCGCCACCAGGGCCTCGACCTGCTCGTGCTGGCGGACGGTGCCCACGCGGCAGGGCACACACTGGCCGCAGGACTCCTCGCGGAAGAACCGGGTGATCCGTTCGAGGATCGGGCCCATGTCGGCTCCCGAGTCGAACACCACGATCGCTCCCGAACCGAGCCCCACCCCGGCGGCCCGGGTGGCCTCGGGGGTCAGGACCAGGTCCATGTCGTCGGGGCCCACGAAGGTCCCGGCCGCCCCGCCGATCAGGATGGCTGCCGGTTCGGCGTCACCGGCGGGGCCCCCGGCCGCGGCCAGCACCTCCCCCAGGGTGGCGCCCAGGGGAAGTTCGTAGAGCCCGGGGCGGGCAACGGCGCCCGACACCGGGAACAGCTTGGTGTCGGCCGCGGCCTCACCGGTGAGCAGTGGGGCGATGTTGGCGAGGGTCTCCACGTTGTTGACGGCCGTGGGCCGGCCGAACAGGCCGGCGACCGTCGGGTACGGCGGCTTGTTGCGGGGCTCGCCCCGGAATCCCTCGATGGAGTTGAACAGGGCCGTCTCCTCGCCGCAGATGTAGGCCCCGGCCCCCGACCGCAGCTCGATGTCGAAGGCGAACCCGGAACCGGCCACGTCGGATCCGAGCAGACCGGCGGCCCGGGCGGCCCCCAGGGCCCGGTCCAGGGTGGCGGCCGCCTCGGGGTACTCGCCCCTGAGGTAGATCCACCCCCGGGCGGCTCCGGTGGCGAATCCGGCGATGGTGAGCCCCTCGATGAGCGCGAAAGGGTCGCTCTCGAGGAGGACCCGGTCCTTGAACGTCCCCGGCTCGGACTCGTCGGCGTTGGCCACCACCTCCCGGGGCCCGGGCGGGGCGGAGGCCACCGCCGCCCACTTCCGGCCGGTGGGGAACGCCGCCCCGCCCCGACCCGCCAGTCCCGATCCGGTGACCG
>DRKF01000405.1 GCA_011051915.1 Acidimicrobiales bacterium
CCCGCCAGACCGCCCAGGGCCGGACCCAGCACGAAACCGAGGGCGAACGCCGCTCCCAGCAGGCCCATGAGACGGGGGCGTTCGGACTCGTCGGCCAGGTCGGTGGCCGAGGCCTGGGCCACCGCCACACTGGCCCCCGAGGCGCCGTCCACGATGCGGCCCAGGTAGAGCCAGATCAGGGTCGGGGCCAGTCCGGTGAGCAGACTGCCCAGGGCCGATCCCACCAGTGAGATGACCAGCACCGGGCGGCGGCCGATACGGTCGGAGAGCCGGCCCCACACCGGACTGAACAGGAACTGGGCGGCGGAGTAGGCGGCCACCAGGAGGCCCACCTCGAAGCCCGAGGCCCCGAAGTCGGTGGCGTAGACACCCAGGATCGGGATGACCATGCCGAACCCGACCAGGTCCAGGGCCACGGTCGACCACAGGGCGCCGAACCCCGGAGGGAGAGGTGTCCTGGCCTTGGTTCGGGACCTTCGGGGGGAAGCCACCGGAGTATCCAACGACTATCCCCGACCCACGTCAAGTACCAATGGTCCCTGATCAACCCACCCGACGCAGACGGGGGACAGCGGAGTGATCGCCATCGATGGCGGCATCGATGGCGACTATGCGTCCCTTGCCCGTTCGCTTGGCCTCGTACATGGCCCGGTCGGCCCGCCGCACCAGCTCCTCGGGATCGGCGGGGGCGGAGGGGCGGAAGGCGATGCCGATGCTGGCCGAGATGCTCACCTCGTGGCGCCCCAGACGTACCGGGCGGTCGAGGGCGGCCAGTATCCGCCGGGCCGCGGCCCGGGCCGCTCCCTCGTCGTCGACCCTCTCCAGGAGAACCACGAACTCGTCTCCACCCAGTCGGGCGACGGTGTCGCCGGGCCGCACGGTTCGGCGGATCCGGAAGGCCACCTCCTCGAGGAGGACGTCACCCGCCTCGTGGCCCAGGGTGTCGTTGACGGCCTTGAATCCGTCCAGGTCGATGAACAGCACCGCCAGGCCGGTGCCCGCCGCGGTGCGCCGTTCGGTACGACGTCGGAGGCGCTGGTCGAACTCGGCCCGATTGGGAAGGCCGGTGAGCGAGTCGTGGAACGCCTGGTGGGCGAGCCTCTCCTTGAGCACCCGGATCTCCTCGAAGGCCCGGGCCTGGGCCAGGACCGTTCCGGCATGGCGTATCAACAGGTCCAGGGCCGACAGGATCTGGTCGGAGACGACCCCGCCCACGGCCAGCGCCGCCACCACCCGTTCACCCCCGTCCACGGCCAGTACCTGGGCCGCGGTGTACCGCTGCGACGCCCCGGCCATGCGGGCCACGGCCTCGGGACCCAGGGTGACGATGTCGGTGGAGTCCCCGGAGGTCAGATCGGGCCCGATCATCATGGCCACCTGGGCCAGACCGGGGTCGGCTCCGGTCGTCGGCCGGGTCACCCAGTGTCCCCGCTCGTCGACCACGGCCACCCCGGCTCCCTCGGCGCCCAGTCTCAGGGCCGCTCCGACCAGATTGGTGTAGACCGCATCGGGGTCGAGTGACGTCAGCTCCCGGGTGGCCTCGGCCACGGTGGCCATCACCTGGGCCCGCCTCACCGCCTGGCTGCGGACGGCTCGGTGCCTGCGGGCCTCCCGGGCCAGCTGGGCGGCGAGGAACCCCGCCACCATGCCCACGACGATCAGTACCCCCACCCTCTGCACGACGGTGGCGGGGCTGAAGGTCACCGCCGGATACCGGGCCGCCGACCACACGTCCCGGGCGATGTACACCCCGACCATGAGGCCCAGAACGAGGACCGACATGCGGGTCCCGAACCTGAGGGCCGCCTCCAGGATGGGCAGCACCAGCAGCACCCACAGACTGCCGCGGGGATCCACACCGGCCAGCCAGACCACGGAGACCACCGCAGCGGTGTCGACGACCAGGCCGATCACCGACCACCGTCGCAGGGACACCCGGCCGACCATGCCCAGGCGGGAGGGATCGACGAGGTCCACCAGCAGCAGGACACAGAACAGGAGGATGGCCAGGGCCGCCGGGGGGATGATCGGGGCCGGGTCCTCGGGCAGCCGGGCCGTGACCAGCAGAGCGGGAATGGCCACCGCGGCTACGGTTCGGGCCCAACGGACACGGACGGCGTTACGGACCGCCTCCGATCCGATTCGTCTCACGGTTCGTTTCCCAGTGGTGGGCATTGCTCGCCGCCCCTCGCTCTACAACACAGAGTAGCGGAACGACCACGCTTTGCGGCTCAACGGGAAGTGGTTGGAGCAGGCCCTCTCCCGCTCGGTACCGTGCACCCCTATGACCAACGTTCCCGACCGGCCGTCACTGGACGGACTGGAGGACAAGTGGAGCCGCTGGTGGGAAGACCACGGCACCTACCACTTCGACCGTTCCGCCCCCCGAGACCGGGTGTTCGCCATCGACACCCCACCCCCGACGGTGTCGGGCTCTCTGCACGTGGGCCACATCTTCTCCTACACCCACACCGATGCCGTGGCCCGCTACCACCGCATGAGGGGTGATGCCGTCTTCTACCCCATGGGCTGGGACGACAACGGCCTGCCCACCGAGCGCCGGGTACAGAACTACTTCGGGGTGGCATGTGATCCCCACCTGCCCTACGACCCCGAATTCACGCCCCCGGAGAAGCCGGGCAAGCGACCGGTCCACATCTCCCGCCCGAACTTCGTGGAGCTGTGCCTGCAGCTCACCGAGGTCGACGAGAAGGCGTTCGAGGACCTGTTCCGCCACGTCGGGCTGTCCGTGGACTGGAGCTACCTCTACGCCACCATCGACGAGAACTCCCGCCACACCAGCCAGACCGCCTTCCTGCACAACCTGGCCCGGGGGGAGGCCTACCAGGCCGAGGCCCCCACCATCTGGGACGTCGGATTCCAGACCGCGGTCGCCCAGGCCGAGATAGAGGACCGCGAGCGACCGGGTGCCTACCACCGCATCGCCTTCGAGCGGGCCGACGGCTCGGGTCCCCCCGTGGAGATCGAGACCACCCGCCCGGTCCTGATTCCGGCCTGTGTGGCCCTCGTCGCCCACCCCGACGACGAGCGTTACGCCGATCTGTTCGGCCGCAGGGTCCTCACCCCCCTGTTCGACGTGGAGGTCGAGGTCCACCCCCACCCCCTCGCCGATCCCGAGAAGGGGTCCGGTATCGCCATGATCTGCACCTTCGGCGACACCACCGATGTCACCTGGTGGCGGGAACTGAACCTGGAGACCCGTACCGTCATCGGCCGCAACGGCCGGCTCATCGACGTCGACTGGGGAACCGAGCCCTGGACCTCTCGTGATCCCGACAAGGCTCGGGCCGCCTACTCCGAGCTGGCCGGTAAGACGATCTTCTCCGCCGAGAAGCAGATCGTGGAGATGCTGGGCGAGAGCGGGGCCCTCAGGGGCGAACCCCGGCCCATAACCCATCCGGTGAAGTTCTTCGAGAAGGGCGACCGCCCCCTCGAGATCGTCTCCAGTCGCCAGTGGTACATACGCAACGGTGGCCGCGACGAGGAACTCCGCGACGAGCTGCTGGCCCGGGGCGAGGAGATCAGGTGGCACCCCGAATGGACCGGGGCCCGCTACCGCGACTGGGTCTCGGGACTGAACGGCGACTGGCTGATCAGCCGGCAGCGTTTCTTCGGGGTCCCGTTCCCGGTCTGGTACCGGATCGACGGCGACGGTGAGATCCTCTGGGACCAGAGACTCCTGCCCGACGAATCCGAGCTCCCCGTCGACCCTTCCACCGACGTCCCGGCGGGGTTCAGCGAGGACCAGAGGGACCAGCCCGGTGGCTTCACGGCCGACCCCGACGTGATGGACACCTGGGCCACCTCGTCGCTGTCCCCCCAGATCGCCGGACGCTGGATCTCCGATCCCGATCTGTGGGACCGGGTGTTCCCCATGAACATGAGGCCTCAGAGCCACGAGATCATCCGCACCTGGCTGTTCGCCACCGTGGTCCGGTCCCACTTCGAGCACCACTGCCTGCCCTGGAGCGATGCCGCCATCTCCGGATGGATCCTCGATCCCGACCGCAAGAAGATGTCCAAGTCCAAGGGCAACGTGGTGACCCCGATGGACCTGCTGGAGAAGCACGGCAGCGACGCCGTGAGGTACTGGGCCCTGTCGGGCCGGCCCGGGGTCGACACCGCCTTCGACGAGGGGCAGATGAAGGTCGGCCGCCGCCTGGCCATCAAGCTGCTGAACGTCTCGAAGTTCGTGCTGAACCTCTCCGGTGAGGGTCCGGCCACCGGTGAGGTGACCGAGGCCCTGGACCGTTCGGTCCTCGCCGAGTTGGCCGGTGTGGTCGCCGCCGCCACCGAGGCCTTCGAGGGGTTCGACTACGCCCGGGCCCTCGAACGCACCGAGGCCTTCTTCTGGGGCTTCTGCGACAACTACGTGGAGCTGGTCAAGGCCCGCGCCTACGGCGAGGGTGGCGAGGAGGGTTCCGAATCCGCCCGCCACACCCTCAGGGTCGCCCTGTCGGCCGTACAACGGCTGTTCGCCCCCTTCCTGGCCTTCACCGCCGAGGAGGTCTGGTCCTGGTGGCAGGAGGGTTCGGTCCACAACCAGCCCTGGCCCTCGGCGGAGGAGATCGCGGCCCTGGCCGGCGATGGCGACCCCCGGGTGTTCGACTTCGCCGCTTCCGTGCTGGGTGACATCCGCCGGGCCAAGACCGAGGCCAAGAGATCGTTGCGGACCCCGGTTCGCACCGTGGTGGTCTCCGACTTCGCCGACCGTTTGGCTCCAATCCGGGCGGCGCAGGCCGATCTGACACGTGCGGGGCACATTGCTGACCTGCAGTTCCATGAAGCCGACAAGGCCCGGGTCGAGGTGACCCTGGAACCCGAGGACTGACCGGTCCCCGGTCCAGGGCCCCTGCCGGGCCGGGGACCGAACCATGTCAGAACCTCAGATCCAGCGAACTCGATCGGCCGGTCGGCTGCTCGCCGCGGTGGCTGCCCTCCTGCTGCTGTCGGGGCTCACCGCCGCTCCCCTCGGAGCGGCTCCACAGTCGGGTGAGGAGACCTACACGGTCACCGTCACCGGAGGTGGCGAGGTCTATCCCTTCGGCGATGCCCCCGAGTTGGGCAGCCTGGCCAACGTCGACTCAACCGCTCCGGTGGCGGCCATCACCCCGACTCCCGACGGCGAGGGCTACTGGCTGGCCACCGAGGACGGCGGGGTCCACGCCTTCGGTTCCGCCGCCGGGTTCGGGGACGTGAGTGATCTCGACCTGGCCCAGCCCATCGTGGCCATGGCCGCCACCCCCACCGGCAACGGCTACTGGCTGGCCGCACGCGACGGCGGAATATTCGCCTTCGGCGACGCCGAGTTCCACGGATCGGCCGGCAACATCGACCTGGCCCAGCCCATCGTGGCCATGGCCGCCACCCCGAGTGGACACGGTTACTGGATGGCCGGGGCCGACGGGGGTGTGTTCAGCTACGGGGATGCCGTGTTCCACGGTTCGACGGGCGCCCTGCGTCTCGTCTCGCCCGTCACCACCATGGTCGCCACCGCCTCGGGCGACGGCTACTGGCTCTTCGCCGAGGACGGAGGGGTGTTCGCCTTCGGGGACGCCCCCTTCCGGGGCTCGATGGCGGGGAACCTCCAGGGCGAGCGGATAGTGGGTGGCAGTACCAACGCGGCCGGCACCGGATACTGGTTGGCGGCGGACTCGGGATCGGTGTTCGCCTTCGGTGCCGCCGGGTGGTTCGGTCGGGCCACGGCGGGGGCCGATGAGCCGGTGGCAGCCATCGCCGCCCGACCCTCCGGTGACGGCTACTGGCTGGTGACCAATCCCGGAACCACGGCGGTGGGACCCCCGGTTCCGGCCAACTCCGGCAGCGGCCGGCGGATCGTCTACTCCAACTCGGGCCAGAGGGTCTGGCTGATAGAGGCCGACGGCCGGGTCTTCGATTCCTACCTGGTCTCGGGCAAGGCCTTCACCCCCGCGCCGGGCACCTATTCGGTGTACTCGAAGTCACCCAAGGCATGGGCCGGCCACGGAGGCATAACCATGGACAACATGGTTCGCTTCGCCAAGGGCAAGCGCCTGGCCATCGGCTTCCACTCCATTCCCGTCTACTCCAACGGAAAGCCGATGCAGACCGAGGAACAGCTCGGCACCTACCGCTCGGCGGGATGTGTGCGTCAGCGGGTGGACAAGGCGGCCCAGCTCTACAGTTGGGCGCCGTTGGGAACGACGGTGGTGGTACTTCCCTGAGCTACTGCCTCAGTGTCGCCTGGCCGGGTCGGGGCAGGGCGATCCAGGTACGGCCCGGCGTCAGCTTGATGACATCGCCGTTCTCGTCGGTGTAGACCGTGACATCGGTCTTGGTGGGTCGGGACCACCGGCCCCGGATCAGCTTGCCGTCGGTGAATACCCACGCCTCGCCCTCGCCCACGAGGATGGCCTCCGGCGAGGTCGGGTCGGCGACGCTGCGCCCGTAGGCGATGAACTTGATCACCACGTTGGGCGGTGCCACCTGCAGGCCGTCGGCATCCACGTGAGGGGTGCCCTCCTGCAGACGGGCCCAGCCCTGGGCCTCGGGGTCCCAGTCGTAGGAGACGTTGCGGCCCCCGTAGGCGATGTCGACGCCGATCACGTCCTCGGCGGAGGCGGGCAGTTCCTCGCCCTCCTCGCGGTACTCGAAGAGGGCCGGTGGGGTGCCCCCCTCCTCGCCCTTCGCATCCCAGAGATCGGCCGTGCGGGTCAGCAGATTGTGGGGGGCCCGACGGGAACGCTCCCGGTAGAACAGGTTGGGCAGGGCGTTCACGTTGGCGTTCACCTTGTCGACACTTCGCAGCAGGCGCAGCACGATGGCGTTGCCACCCGAGTTGGCGAACAGGGGTGTGTTCAGATCGCTGAGGATGTCGAAGTCGGAGGTGCGGGCCGAGCGGACCGGGCCCACCGGATCGGCGTCGGTGCTGTTGAACACGGCCGCCAGACGGGTGATCTTCCCCTCGACGACCTCCTCGTACACGACGTCGGCGGCGTTGATGCCCCACTGGGGCCGGGCCAGGGTGTGGTTGTCGATCTTGATGACCAGTGCCGGCCGGGTGACGGGTTCGTCGACCGGCAGGCCCGTCAGGGGAGCCACCGGGCCCTTGGGAGCGGTGGTGGTCGTGGTCGGGGCCTCGGTGGTGGTCGTGGAGCTCGTCGGGAGGGGTTCGAACTCCTGGGTGGTCGTGGTCACCGCGGCCGATGTCGTGGTGGAGGTGTCGGAGGCCGAAGAGGATCCTCCGCTGCAGGCGGCGGCCACAATGGCGAGGGCCGCCAGGAGGATCAGTATCGGGGAATTTCGCAGGGACACATGAGCTCCCGGGCAGACGGCGAGGAGAATCCGCGTTGACACGGACCGGCGAGATGGTAGTGCCACCGGCGGACCGATACGGTCCAGCCCCATGGCAGGACAGGTGCATCTCGAGTTCGGCGACCGGCGGGCGACCGTCATCCTCGACAATCCGGATCGGTTGAACGCCATCAGCGCCGGGATGTGGGAGGGGTTGGCCGACGCCGCTGTCACCATCTCCGGCCGTGACGACATCCGGGCCGTGGTCATCAGAGGCGAGGGGGAGAGGGCCTTCGCCAGCGGGGCCGACATATCCCAGTTCGGGGAGTCCCGCTCCGATGCCACGGCGAACGCCGCCTACGATTCCGCCACCCGGCGGGCCACCGAGGCTCTGGGCTCACTGCCGATGCCCGTGGTGGCCTCCATCCACGGCTACTGCATCGGTGGGGGGCTGGCCGTGGCCCTCACCGCCGATCTGCGGATCGCCTCCCACGACGCCGCCTTCGCCATCCCCGCCGCCCGTCTCGGCCTGGGCTACGCCACCCGGGGTCTGGCCGTGCTGCTCGATCTGGTGGGGCCCTCGGCGACCAAGGAGATCTTCTTCACCGCCCGTCGTTTCGACGCCCACCGGGCCCTGGAGATGGGACTCGTGAACCGGGTGGTCGACAAGACCGACCTGGATCGCACCGTCGAGGAGATCGTCGATCAGATCTGCTCCAATGCCCCTCTCACCCTGACCGCGGTGAAGGCCGCGGTCAGGGAACTACTGGCCGACCCTTCCGAACGGGACCTCGACTCGGTCGACGCCATGGTCGCTTCGTGTTTCGAGAGCGAGGACTACGCCGAGGGGGTGGCGGCGTTCCTGGAGAAGCGCAGGCCCCGGTTCCGGGGGCGCTGAGCGACCGACGGGTCAGGAGAGTTCGGACATCCGCTCCCGGTACTCCTCGGTGGTGATGTCACCCCGGGCGTAGCGTTCCGACAGGATCTCCCGGGCCCGGTCGGTCGGATCCCCGGTCTTCTCGTGGGGAACGGTTCCGGCCCGGATGAGCCACACCACCAGGGCGATGACCGCGGCCATCATCAGAAATCCCCACAGCCACATCCATCCGGCCCCCCAGCTCATGTGATCGCCGTAGTCACCGGGATCGGCCAGCACCCCCGAAGCCAGAGCCTGCGTTGCGAATGTCATCTTCGAACTCCTCGTTGCTCAGTCGCCGTACTACTACACTATGTCGTAGCACCGGGTGGGTCTCGTCAGCCGCAGAGATGGGCGACGAGAGCCATCAATCGGGCCACCTGCACCACTCCGAGAATCGCCGCCGCTGTGCAGATGACCGCACCGCCCGTACCGGTCAGGAACCCCACGCCGGCCCCTACAGGAGCTCGCGACAGGGCTCGCACCCGGGCCACGACCGAGTTCCCCAGAAACCCACCGTCCGGGGCCGGACCACCGGCCAGAGCGGCATGGGCGATGGCCCGGGCCACCAGACCACGGTCGCCGCCCATGGCGGCGGCCGCCATCTCGTCGGCACTGCGTTCGGTCGCCAGCCGGACCTGACGGGCCAGGGGGGCGAACAGGGGCATGGCGGCGACGGCCATGTCGGCGGCCATGAGGAACCGGTGGTGGTGGCCCTCCAGGTGGGCCCTCTCGTGGGCGATGAGCACCCGGCGTTCGGCGGGATCGAGGGCGTCGAGCATCCCCCGGGAGACCACGACACAGCCGGGGCTGCCCGGAGCGGCGAAGGCGATCGGGGTCGAGGTCTCCAGGAGCTCGAACCGGCGGCCGTCGTGACCGGACTCCGCCACCCGGCGGCGGCGGGCGGCTCTCACCATGCGGAAGACGACCACCACCGATCCGGCCAGTGCCGTGGTTCCCAGCCACCAGGGCACATGACGGTGACCGGTGACCGCCTCACAGAGACCCACGACCGCACCCAGCCCGTTGGTGTCCAGCAGATAGGAACCGGCCAGACCCAACAGGGTGGCCACCGAGATCACCGTCACCAGCGCCGCCAGGGCGCCGACCGTCCACAGGGCCACACCGGGCGGTACCCGCGGACGGGCCAGGCCCACCGTCACCCCGAGTATCACGACGGCCAGAACCGGGATCAGGAACTGGGGCATCAGTCCGGTCCCGACTCCAGCAGACGTCGCAGGGTCCGGGTGTCCCCTTCGGAGAGTTCGTCGACGAAGCGGCTCAGCACCGCCTCGCGGTCCGAGGCCTTGTCGAGGGTGGATCTCATTCCCCGGGCCCGGTGCTCGGCCTGTGACTCGACCGGCCGGTAGGTGAAGGACCGCCCGGTGCGCTCCCGCTCCAGAAAGCCCTTCTTCCACAGGCGGGTCAGGATGGTCATGACCGTGGTGTAGGCCAGGTCGGCGCCGAGGCCCGTACGGACCTCGGCGGGAGTACCCGTGCCGACCATCCAGAGGTACTCCATGACCTCGGCCTCCAGGGGGCCCATGCCCCTCGTCTTCGTCATACGGCTCACCCCTGTTCGAACTGACCCACCATCCCCGCAGCGTAGTGACCGGGGACGTGGCAGCCGAACTGGATCTCGCCCTCGACGTTCTCGAACCTCCAGGTCAGCTCGGCCGTCTCACCCGGTTCGACGGTCACCGCGTTCGGGTCGGCCATGTGCTCCTCGCCGGGTGTCGCCTCGGCCATCTCGGCGTCGTGCTCGTCCTGGGTCTCCTGGTCACCGATGGTGAAGTCGTGCTCGACGGTGCCCTCGTTGCGGAGGCGGAAGGTCACGACCTCACCGTCGGACACCTTGATGGTGGACGGATCGAAGGCGAACTCGGTCAGCACGACGTCGATGGTGCGGGTGGCGTCGGCGGGGTCGGCCGGCGCTCCGAAGGAGAACGCCTCCTCGGCCGCCGTATCGGCGGCGGGTGCCGCCTCGGTGCTGTCGTCGGAGGAATCGCCGCAGGCGGCGGCGATCAGGGCCAGGGCGAGAATGGGCACGAGAAAGGAGAGACGTTTCATGTCGGACCTGCCGTTTCATGGTTGGGGGGAAAACCTTGCTTCACAGAAAGATTACGAGTTGAACTACTACTGCCCGTAGGGCAAAAGGTCCCCTCGGATCGGGTCGGTGGACTCCAAGGGACTGTGCCCGACCGCGAACTGATCACTACTCTCGGGACCGATGCAGGACAGGGTCGAATCCGGTGTGGATGTGCTGATCGTGGGATCCGGTCCCGGAGGGCTGGTGGCCGCGGCCTATCTCGCCGCCGCGGGCCGCCGGGTGCTGGTGCTCGAGCACCACGATGTGGCCGGAGGGAACTGCACCGTGTTCCGGCGGGGACCCCTGGAGTTCGACGTGGGCGTTCACTACCTGGGTGACTGCGGCCCCGGAGGGGTGATCCCCTCGTTGCTCTCCGGGCTGGGGTTGGCCGATCGGATCCGATTCCTTCCCCTGGAACCCGACGGCTTCGACGAATTGCGGTTCCCCGGCCTGGAGTTCCGGGTCCCCGCCGATCGGGCCGAGTACACCAGGCGCCTGGTCGAGGCCTTTCCCGCCGAGGCCGCCGCCGTCACCGAGTGCATGGACCTGCTGGGCGCCATCGCCGAGGAGGCCCGCATGGCCAACATCCCCGGCACCGAGACACCGCTGCTGGACCGGTGGCGGGACCGGCCACTGGACGAGTTGTTCGACCATTGCGGTCTCTCGCCCAGGGCCGCCGCTGTTCTCGATCACTGGAGCGGCCTCTACGGCTCGGGACCCAGCCGGTCCAACGTGCCCATGCACGCCGGGATCATCGATCACTACATGCGCGGTGCCTACTACCCCGAGGGCGGCGGCCAGGTCATCGCGGCCCGGCTGGTCGAGGTCATCGAGGCTCTCGGCGGTGAGGTTCGCACCCGGGCCCGGGTGGACCGGATCCTGGTGGAGGACGGCCAGGTCAAGGGGGTACGCCTCAGCGACGGTGAGGTCATCTCCGCTCCCGTGGTTGTCTCCAACGCGGACTACAAGCGCACGGTGCTGGAGCTGGTGGGAGCCGAGCACTGGCGGGCCGGGACCGTGGCCCGGGCCGAATCGGCCCGGATGTCGTTGGCCCTGGCCTGCGTGTACGTGACCGTGGCCAAGGACCTGGTCACCGACCAGCCCAACTGCAACTACTTCATCTTCCCCTCCTGGGATGTCGAGGGTGCCTATTCGTCGCTGGAGGCGGGTGAGCTGCCCGAAGGGGAGCTGCCCTTCGCCTATGTCTCGATCGCCTCGCGCAAGGACCCCGGCAACCCCCATCTCTGTCCCCCCGGTCACACCAACTTCCAGATCATGACCCTGGTCCCCCGCGGCTATGGGTGGTGGGGGGTGGAGAAGGGACCGGCCACCGGCGCCCGGTACCGCCGCAACCCCGAGTACCGCCGGGCCAAGGAGAAGCTCACCACCATGCTGCTCGAGGCGGCGGAATCGGTGCTGGGAGAGTTCCACGACGAGATCACCCACATCGAGATGGCCACGCCCGTCACCCACGAGCGCTACACCCTCTCCACCGGAGGCACCTCCTACGGGCTGGCCCACTCCCCCGAACAGACAGGCGCCAACCGGCCCGACCACCGCACCGAGATCGCCGGGCTGTATCTGGCGGGGGCCAACACCCGCACCGCCCACGGCATTGCCGGGGCCATGCTCGGTGGGGTCACCGCAGCCGGCCGGATCCTCGACCGACCTCTCCTCATCGAGGCCATGATGGGTGGTGTCCTCGTCGATCCCGGGCTCCTCCCCGCCGACGGTCCCGACTGGGATCCCCTGGAAGTGAGTCGCGGCGCCGCCCTGAGGGCCCGCCGGACCCGGGCCTAGCGCCCGCGTTCCTCGAGTTCGCCCCGGAGCTCCTCGAGCTCCTCCTCGAGACGGTGCCGGCTGGCCAGTCGTTCGGCGGCTATCTCCCCCCTCTCCACCGCGGCCCGCACCTCGCACCCCGGCTCGGAGATGTGGCGACAGTCGGCGAAGCGACACTCCCGGGCCCGGGCGGCGATCTCGGGGAAGACCAGATCCAGGCCCGTGCCCTCCCAGAGCTGCACCTCTCTCATACCCGGGGTGTCCACCACCAGCCCGCCCCCGGGAAGGAGGAGCAGGTCCCGGGTCACGGTGGTGTGGCGACCCCTGCCGTCGGCCCGGGTGGGGGCGACCTGCTGGACCTCACGGCCCATCATGGCGTTCACGATCGTGGACTTGCCCACACCCGACGAACCGACCAGGGCCGCGGTCCGGCCCTCGGGAATCAGCTCGACCAGCCGGTCGAGACCCTCACCGGTGGTGACCGAGGTCGGGACCACCTCCACCCCGGGGGCCACCGAGGCCACCAGGGCCCGGGCCCGGTCCAGCTCCCGGCCCTCGGTCACGAGATCGGTCTTGGTCACCAGCACCACCGGTTCGGCGTCGCCGCCGTGGACCACGGCCAGATACCGCTCGAGACGACGGGGGTTGAGGTCGCCATCCAGGGAGGTGGCTATGAAGACGGTGTCGATGTTCGTACCCACCACCTGGGGCCGGGGGTCGCGACCGGG
>DRKF01000406.1 GCA_011051915.1 Acidimicrobiales bacterium
GCACATGGTCGTGGACGAGCTCATCGACCTCCAGCTGGCCTTCGCGGACGGCGACAACGCCGTGGTCACCGGGACGCGTGAGCACCCGTTCTACGTGCCGGCGGTGGACCGCTACGTGCCGCTCGGCGAGCTCGAGGCCGGGACCGTCCTGCGCACGGACGCGGGCGGTGAGGCCGTTGTTGTCGAGCTAAGCCGCCGCCAAGGCCACTTCACCGTCTTCAACCTCGAGGTCGCCGAAGCCCACTGCTACTTCGTCCGCGGTGACGGCTCCGACGGACCTGGTGTCCTGGTCCACAACAAGCCGATGAAGGGCCCGCTGACCGCCTCAAAGGGGGGACCGGGAGCACGACACATCGGCGACGCTGTAGCGGAGTCGATGGGCTCGAACGCCGGGAAGTTCGGAAAGTGCGAGGAGTGTGCCACAGCCGCCAAGCTACATCTCTCCGACGCTGGACTTGGCGGGACTCATGTGCGGATGAAGTCCGAAGGACCGATCGGCTTCGAACAGGCTGACGGCAGCTTCATCCGGGTCGAGAACAACGGCGTTCACGAGTTCGTCGAGTCGGGTGGTCGGACCTACGACAACTTCAATCCGACGGGAATGCCTACCGAGGAGTTCAACCAGCGGTTGGTGACCAGTCCGGGTGCTGCAACGGATACCACGAGGACACCCTTCTGATGCCTACGAAACTCGTTGTGTACGACCTTCTGGATCAGGTGCAGAGTCACGCTTGGGCGATGTTGGAATCCCAATCGATCGAGCATCTCCACACCTTCTGGCTTGCGACGCTCGCGGTGGCCCGGAACACCGACCTCGTGGTGGACTACGGTGAGCCCGACTTCCGCCACTTCGGCTACTGGCTTGCGGCGAGGTCAGGGGACGGGCTCAACAACGCCGGATGGCCGCACTTCCTGAAGGACGAGGACCACCCCTACGCCGCCTTCTTCGAGCTTCTCGCCGAGTTCCGCAAGCATCGCCTCGTCCTTCTGGACACCATGCAGCTTTCTCCTCCGCTTCCAGTACCGTGGACCACAAAGAGGATGACCGGCGACGCGTTGGTTGAGGTGCCGAAGCAGAGCATCCAGTCTCTATCCCTGGCCAACTACGGGCCATTTGAGTCGTGTTACCTGATCTTGGGCTACACATCTGGGGAAGTCGAGCATCGATGGGTCTGGACTGAAGCACGGGCGGTCGAGTTTCTCCGGGACACCCTCGCCTACTCTGGCCCAACTACCTGGGGAACGTTGGTGGCAACAGCCTCATCCGAGCCGAGATGACCACTCGCCCTCCAGAGCCCTCGCCTCGCGGCTGGGTCGGGTCTCCGTCTGCTCCTCGGTCTGTTCCGAGGTTGGAGGACTGCCCATGAACGCCACCCACACCGTCGCAGACGAGCTCCGGACCCCCGACAGGGTCCGGGCTCACGTCGTGGAGAACATCGTCTCTGAGGGCCTCGCCGTGGTCGATGACCTCCAGGCCCGTGGCAACCCTTCCGACATCCATCTATACGCAGGTCTCCATCCGGGCGTTGGTGAACGTCCACGCCACGACGCACCCGGCGGCGGGTCTGTCTCGGCCCTCGAAGGTGGACGAGGAGCCCGAGGCCGAGCCGACCGAGGAGGACCTCCACGCCGCCCTGGAGGCCGAGGAGAGGGACGACCCGGAGGAGTAGCTGACTGCTGGCCGCCGACCAGATAGAATGAACCCATGAGTCAACCCGCCCGAGACCTCGCCACCTTCCTGCCCGAGCCCCGTTCGCTTCTCTCGACTTGGAGGACGTTCGGCCCCTTCGGCCCGTCCTACCGCATCGACGAGATCCTGCGGGTGCTCGACAACGGCGACACCGTGTTCCAGGTCACCGTGCCCCACCCCGTGGGTGAGGACGAAGTTGTCGAGCGTCGGTTCTCCGAGGTGCTGGCGGACCCCGAGGCCGCTTGATGTACGCCATCGCGTTCGACCTCGTGGTCGCTGAGACGAAGAAGCACCACCCGAAGGGCGACCCCTCGGCGGCCTACCGGGAAATCTACGAGACCCTGGTGTCCAAGCACGGGTTCGAGTGGAAGTAGGGGAGCGTCTACATCCTCGCGGACGACGACATGGCCAAGTTGTTCGCGGCGGTCATGGACTTGAAGGCCCTGCCGTGGTTCCCCGACAGCGTGCGGGACATCCGGGCGTTCCGGGTCGAGCAGTGGTCGGACTTCACGCCCATCGTGAAGGGGCCATAGCCGCCGTCCACGAGGCCCTGGATGCCGAGGTGAAGGCTGACCCCGAAGAGTAGTTCTCGACCGGGCTGACAGGGGTCTCCGCGACCACTACACTGGCATTGTCGCCGCCTTGGTAGTCCGACATCGGGTCGGGCGGGGCGGAGGCCGTGATCTCTGAAACGTCGTCGGGGTCTTCGACCTCCCGGTGAGGACTTCACCGGGCGGACGGGCTTCGGAAGCCGAGGAAGCGTCGGGGTCTTCGGGGCCTACCTCTTGGACTGCCACCGGGCTGTTCCCTTGCCTCAAAGGGGCCAGGGCAGGTCTTCGACTCGGTCGGCCAGGGCATGAAGGGGAAGTGGCAGAAGCACGCTGACGAGTTCCCGGACCTCACCGACGCTGACGACTTCGCGGACCATGTCGATGGCATCGTGATGAACCCCAGCCAGCAGAAGAAGCTGAAGGATGGGCGAGAGGCGTTCCTTGGCGATGACGGCACAGTCGTCATCACGAATCCCAAGGACCCGGACGGCGGCACGGCGTTTCGTCCGGATCGTGGGACCGACTACTTCGACGACTTGGAGTAGCTGTGACCGGACTGAAAGACTTGGATGAGCGGCAGGTAGCCCTGGTAACCGAGGCACTGGTTGCGGTTCGTGATGGCCCATGGCTTGGGGGTGAGTTTCATACCCGAACCGGGATCGAGCCCGCCGAGTTTGCCGTGGCCGCTGGGAACTGGCCCGAGGAGCGAGAGGCGGAGCCCGTAGTCAGTGCCGTCAGGTGTGCCCTTCGTGAAGTCGCGCTTGGAATTCGGTTCACTCCCGACGAGTGGGCCCAGTGGTTTTCGGTGGGGCGGGAGGAGTTTCGGTCGTTGCATCGGCGGCTTCGCACCACATCACGATCACCGGCCCCCTCACCGTGACCACCCTCCCGAGCCCCCGCCTCGCGGCTTTGTCGGGTCTCGGTCTGCTCCTTAGGCTCCATGAACCATGATCGAACCCACCCACACGCTCGCAGACGAGCTCTCGCTGGAGAGATCGGCAAGAACAGAGTCAGCGGGAAGAGCCCTGGCGGTCGGATTGACATCGACCTTCAAGGAAAGGGCCATTTCGACAAGAAGGCTGGCGAGGTGATCGATACGCCACATGTTCACGAGCAGCAGCTGCACACGAGCCCGGACGGCAAGTCGAGCCTGGGTTCCAAGACGACCCGCCCGGCTGACAAGAACGATATCAGAACAGCCCGAAAGCTCGCAGAGCAACAGGGACTGGTGGAGTAGGTGACGATGGAGTTGAACACGCTGGCGTGGCTCCAGACCTGGTACTCATCCCGGTGTGACGGCACCTGGGAGCACTCCCATGGAGTCAAGATTGACGCTCTGGATAATTCGGGCTGGCTTGTCACGGTTGACGTAGACGACAGCTTGCACAGCAGGACGCTCTCGGAGGAGCGCGACGACCAGGACTGGATCAACTGCAAGGTAGTGGACAATCAGTTCGTCGGAGCGGGTGGGCCTGGGAATCTCGTCGAGGTTCTTTCAATCTTCAGATCCTGGCTGACCGAATCCTGACCAGCCTCACCCCCATCCGTTGACCCCCCTGCCGAGCCCCCGCCTTACGGCTTTGTCGAGTCGGGGTCTGCTCTCCAAGATGGAGGATTCGTCATCGAAGCCACCCACCCCCTCGCAGACGAACTCCGGACCCCCGACCGGGTCTGGGCTCACGTCGTGGAGCGCATCCTCACCCGGGGCCTCGCCGTGGTCGGAGACCTCCAGGCTCGTGGCGAGCCCACCGAAGTGCTCGAAGAGCTGCTCCTGGAGCTGCAC
>DRKF01000407.1 GCA_011051915.1 Acidimicrobiales bacterium
GCGGCGAGGAACCCGAGATCGAACCCGACGTTGTGTCCCACGACGACGGAGTCGCCGATGAAGTCCCACAGGGTGGACAGGACCTGGTCGATCCGGGGAGCAGTGACGACCATGGCCTGGGTGATGCCGGTCATCACCGTGATCTCCGCCGGTATCCGGACACCCGGATTGACCAGGGTCTGGAGGGTTCGGAGCCTCTCCCCGCCCCGATACCTGACGGCCCCGATCTCGGTGATGGCGTCCGATTCGCGGTCGGTGCCGGTGGTTTCCAGGTCGACGACGCAGAAGGTGACCTCGCTCAGCGGGGTGCCGAGATCGTCGAAGGACGCCTGACGGGTGTGGCGGGGAGGGGGATGGGGGTCGTCGAGGCTGGCGGTCACCAACTCGCGGGGCAACCCGGGGGAAGGCAGCATGGGCCCAGGGTAGATGGTGGGTGGGACATGACGAACAGGCGTTCGACTCGGGGTCGGCCCCGGGGAGGATGGCGGCGTCCCCACCCCTACCATCGGGGTGATGGACAAGGACCTGGCGGCCCGCCTGCGGCCGGCGATGGAAGCGGTGCTGAACACGGCCCGCAACGGCCGCAAGGCCGTACCTCCGGTGGATGTGAACCCCGCTCTCGTACCGTTCCTGAGGTTCCGGCGTCTCCCGGGAAGGGCCCTCGACGTCGTCCGGGAGGTGGTCGAGTCCGATTCCGATCTCAGGGAACGGGTAGTGGCCGAGGTGGAGCCCGACGAGGTGGGCGAACTGGGGTGGACGTGGCTGACCCAGGCCGAGGGATGGGCGGAGGCGGTGCGCCGGGCCGAGGAGGAGTCCTCGGCCCGTCAACTGCTGTCGGAGTCCGAGAGAGCCCGCAAGTCGCTGCAGAAGCGTCTGGATCGGACGGAGTCGGCCCTGGAGGAGGCCAGGAGCCGTGCCGATGAACTGGCGGGAGAACTCGCCGCGACCGCGGCGGAGACCGCCGCCGCGCGCCAGGAGCGGGATCGTCTGCGGGCGGAGCTGGCCGAGGCCCGGCGGGCCGAGGAGAACCACCGGCAACGCATCGGCCTGCTGTCGGAGGAGGCGGTCACGGCCAGGGCCCGGCTGGGCGAGGAACGCTCGAGGAACCGCGCCCTGCGGGAACGGTTGTCCACCCTGGAGAAGGAGATGGAGCACCGCGGTGGATCGGTCGGGTCCGCTCGACACGAGGACGAGCCTGCCCCGGTCCCGCCCCCCGATCGACGATCCGCCACTGCCCCCGAGGTTCCCGTGGTGGGGGACCCGAGGGCCGCGGCCCTGGCGGTGGCGGCGGCGGCCCGGGCCACGGAGGCTCTCGGGCGGGCCCTCACCGAGGCGGCGCAGGCCCTGGCGCCTGTCGCTCCTCCGCCGGGTCCTGCCGCCCCCTCTCCCACGGGGGAGGAGCCGGGCCGGAGGGAGAGGCCTGTCCGACGTAGCCCGGTGCGATCGGCCCGTGGCGTCACCGACGACAGCCGGGAGGGGATCGTCCACCTGCTGTCGGTCCCCGGTATCAGGGTCCTGATCGACGGGTACAACGTCGCCAAGGAGGGTTGGCCCCATCTGGACCTGGTGCGGCAGAGGGAGAGGTTCCTGGCCGCCCTGGCCGCCCTGGTGGGGAACAGGGGGCCGATGGTCGACGTGGTGTTCGACGGCGCCGGGATCGTGGGCGGGCACCGTTCCACGAACTGCCCGTTCATCAGGGTTTCGTGGTCGCCTCCCGGGGTGGAGGCCGACGACGAGATCCTGGACATGATCGACGCCATAGGGCCCGAGATCCCGGTACTGACGATCTCCTCGGACCGCAGGGTCCGCGACGGAGCCCGGGCCCGGGGCTCCAACACCGCCTCCAGTCGTTCCCTGCTCGAGGCCGTCAACAGGAACTGACCCCCACCCAACCAACCCCCCAACCCCTGAACCCAACCCCCAAAACCCGATCTATGACACCGAACGCGTCCTATAGGACGCGTTCGGTGCCACAGATCCCAGTCCGTCTTGGGGAGGAGGGCCGACCGGCGTCTGTTCGAGGCCCCTGGTACGAGGGAGGCGTGCCATCCACGGATGAGCGATACCGGAGGTGTCGCGAACTCGTGGTGTCGGCATGTCGGCGGCCATGAGAATCTGATCGGTGGCGGACACGAAACTGCGCGTTGGTGGCCAGCAGAAGCGCGCGGTTGTGTTCGTTGCCGCCCGGGGTTCACCTGTGGCAGGTGTCCCTCTCGGTCAAGTCGTCGGTGACAGACCGATGTCGGCTTGAGCCGGGAGGAACTACGTGAAGGATGGCAGGCTGGTGTCAGAGATTCTGGATTCGTTTGATTTGACGGGCTCGTTGCGAGCGGCTGGGGAGTTGGCGGGGTGCTCGCCGAACACGGTTGCTGCGTGGGTCGCGAAACGCGATCGGGGTGAACTCGGCGGGTTGGTGGCCCCGGCTCGTCGGGGGCGGATGATCGATCCGTTCATGGGCAAAATCGAGGAGTGGGTTGAGCAATCCAAGGGGAAGATCCGCGCCGACAAGGCCCATGAGAAGCTGCTGGTGTTGGGTTATGGGGGTTCGGACCGCACGACCCGCCGGGCGGTGGCGGAGGTCAAGGCGTCGTGGCGGGCGGGCCGGCTGCGGGTGTATCGGCCGTGGGTTGTGGAGCCGGGTATGTGGACCCAGTGGAACTGGGGCCAGGGACCACAGCTCAGATGCCACCTCCCAGCGCGGCAATCCCGTCGGGTCACGAACCTGGGTTGGCGTGGTGTCGCCATCGGGTGGTGATCCCGACGTGGGACCGCACCCTGCCCACGGTTAGGCCATCGGGCCGCACCAACGTGCTTCCGAGACGTGCGGCGACCTCATAGGCGATGAGTGCGCCCATACTGTGCCCGTATAAGACAAGCCGGCGGGGGCGGCGAGCCGAGATTTCGTCGCAGATATGCTCGGCAATACTGGTCAGCGACGGTGCGGGTTTCTCGCCGAATCGATGCTCCCGGCCTGGAAGGCAGGCAGGGAGCACGGCAGCGTTTTGGCCAATCGCCGCTCGCAAGACCCTCAGCGTTGCTGGACCGCCACCGGCATAGGGTATCGCAAGAAGACAGGGGAGATCACGGTCCGACGGGCCCTGGAGATAGCTCATCGACTAGATCTCAGCCGACAGCGCTATAGCACCACCGAGAGTAAAGGGGCGATCGACGACGAGGCGCCGCAGCTCGACCGCGTCGAGGCCGAATTCCCGAAGTCCACGAGCGACGATCTCCGCCCGATCGTGGGGACCGACGAACACCGGGGCTGCGTCAATGAGATCCACTTGGATGGCGGCGGCGACCATCACCCCAAGCTCTGCGTCCGGCACAGC
>DRKF01000408.1 GCA_011051915.1 Acidimicrobiales bacterium
ACCAGCCCTCGACCCCGGGCGGCACTCCCGCTGTCGTCGGCTCCCACTTGGGGGGTACCAGCATCCGGTAGGCCCCGCCCGGATCGGTGAAGACCTCCTCGGTGGCTTCTGCGGAACTGCCGCACGCGCCCAGGGCGCCGACGAGAAGCATCAGCAGCGCGACCAGTCCCATGGTTCGGAGGGCCCACGGGGGGTTACTGATGTCGATTGAACCTGTGTGCCCCCGCTTCTCATGATGGGCCACGACTCGAATACTCCTGTGCTCTGATGCGCCCGGCTGACGCCCCGGGTTCCCGTCGGTCGATCCGGCTCGTCGAATGAGGATCGTCGGGTTCGATCCCCCCGGGTGGGTGTGGCCCCGCTCTTGTAGGGTGGGTCGCCGAAGTCCGCTCCGACCGACTCGAGCCCCGCCCGCCGGACCGCTCGAAGCAAGGTCCGGGGCCGATGCCGGGTCACCCGGCGCTGTGGAGGATCTCCCATGTCCCGACTCGACAACCCGCGTATCGGACTCACCTTCGACGACGTACTTCTCGTCCCCCGACGTTCCTCGGTGCGATCCCGCCGCGATGTCTCACTGCGGACCCGGGTGACCCGCAACGTCGGCCTCGAGCTGCCGATGATCGCCGCCAACATGGACACCGTCTGCGAGGCCGAGATGGCCGTGGCCATGGCCCGACTCGGGGGTCTGGGCGTGATCCACCGCTTCCTCCCCATCGAGGAGCACGCCGACCAGGTGCGGCAGGTCAAGAAGCAGTCCGCCGGGTTGCTGGTCGGGGCGGCGGTGGGCACCGATCACGACATGGCCGAACGGGCCGAACGTCTGGTGGAGGCCGGAGTGGACGTTCTCGTACTCGACATCGCCCACGGCCATGCCGAACACGCCCTGGCCGGGGTCAGGGACCTCAAGCGTCGCTTCCCCGGAGTCGACGTCATAGCCGGAAACGTGGCCACCGCCGCCGGTGCCCTCGACCTGGTGGAGGCCGGGGCCGACGCGGTGAAGGTCGGGGTGGGGCCCGGTGGGGTGTGCACGACCCGCCTGGTGGCGGGTGTGGGCGTCCCCCAGCTCACCGCCATCGACGACGTCGTCTCGGCCGAGCCGGGGGTTCCGGTCATAGCCGACGGTGGTATCCGAACGTCGGGAGACATCGCCAAGGCCCTGGCGGTGGGAGCCGACACGGTGATGATCGGGAGCCTGTTCGCGGGCACCAAGGAGAGCCCCGGAGAGGTCGAACAGTCCCCCCACGGGCTGGTCAAGAGGTACCGGGGCATGGCGTCGCGTGAGGCGGCGGAGAAGAGAGCCGAACGGCACGGAGTCGACCTCGACGACGAGTACTTCGAGCAGCGCTCCCCCGAGGGGGTCGAGGGCACCGTTCCCTACCGCGGTGAGGTCGGCAAGATCGTGGGCACCCTGGTGGGAGGCCTCAAGAGCTCGATGAGCTATCTCGACGCCCGCGATCTGGAAACCTTCCGATCCAACGCCGATTTCGTGAGGGTCACCCCCGCCGGACTCACCGAGAACCGCCCCCACGCCACCCTCTGAGTGGTGCTGGTCCGCCACGCGGGCGGCTGATACCTTCCGGAATCATGATCGGTGGATCGGTGGCAACCCGGACTCTCGACCGAGGTGGAGAGGGCCGCCCCAGTCGTACCCGCGGCGTCGCCGTGGCTCTGCTGGCGGCGATGCTGTTCCTCGCCGCTTGCGCCGGGGGAGACGGTGAATCCGGTGCCTCGGACACAGGACGGGCCCAGAGCACGGCGAGCACCTCGACCACACCGCCGGAGACGACGAACCGGTCCGGAGGCACCGCCGGCTCCCCGCAGAAGACCACCGCCCCGGAGCCCCCTTCGACCGTCCCCCCCGACCAGATGGTCAGGCTCGTACCCGGACCGAGTGACCTGCTGCTGCCGCTCCTGCCATGGGTGTCGGCCATCGGGGTGTCACCACCGGAGCTGAACGGACCGATAACCGCGTTCAGCAACGACGGTTCCGAGCTCTCGGTCACCGGTGGGGACTGGACCTATGTCCTCGATCTGGAATCGGAGGAGGCGGTACTGGCGGAATCGCTCGGGCTGGGTCAGGTGGACCCCAGCGGTTCACTGGTCGCCGGAGGGATCCCCGATTTGGGGACCGATGCGCAGGAGGTGTTGATCCTCGAACTCGAAACCGGCCGGGTGATCGGTGGTGGCATGGCCCGACCGGACCTCGGGGCACCGCTCCATTTCGGATCCGACTGGATTCTGGGCGCCCCGCTGTTCGACGAATCGATCGGTGATGGTGAAGTGGTGGCCATCGACATGAACAGCGTGATCGGGGAGGTGCCGGGCGTCGCCGAAGGCAGGGTGGCGCTTCTCGGCGTCTCCGATGACGGCCTGAGGTTCGCCTTCGTCACCAAGGGTCCGACCCCGGAGGTGACAGTCGTCGACCGGGCAGGGCAGGTGGTGTGGCAGGGTTCGGTCACTCCGCAGACATCGGGGTCCCAGAATGCCGGTGCCTTCGATGCCCAGGGTTCACGACTGGTCCTGGCCGGCGATGGTGGAGCGACGGTGGTCGATGTCGAGACCGGAGAGGAGCAGTTCGTTCCGTGGGACTGTGGCGGAACCGCGATGTTCGTGAGGGACGCGCCCTCCATCGACTTCGTGGGGAACCGGGTGGCGGCGGTCCTGGGACCACAGAGCCTGGTGGCACCCGTCACCTACGAAGTGGTCGTGGCCGATCTCGACACCGGTACCTGTGAAGTGGTGGCGGCCCGAACCGTCCAGGAGGACTTCGGCTACGGGAACGTCACCATGAACACGGCCAAGGACGGCGACGTCCTGGGTGTCGTCACCTTCTCGGAAGGGAGCTGGGTCTCCTTCGTGTTGGACCTCGCAGCCCGGCCTCCCGGAGAGGTGTTCGACTTCAGCGACCTGCCCTGACCCCGAAGCCGTCGAGCCACCTCGTCCCCTACCAGGTGGTCATGGATCGCACCCTTGATGGCGTCGGCGGTCCAGAGGATCCGCTCGGACTTGCTGCGCCAGTCGTATTCGAATGGCACTCCACCTGTCGGCTCGAAGTGGCCGAGTGGCGTGCGCCTGTCGTGTGAGTTCGTCACGTCGTCGACGGACTCGATGATCAGGTGATCGATTCCCTCGACGTGCGACTGGCTCGACAGTTCGTCCAGCCGAGGTTGCCGAGCGTTGCGCTGGCCGCGGCGCCCGACCGTCTGCTAGAGGCTGTGGGCGACGACGGCATGTTCGATGATCATCTCTGTGATCCGGATGCGGGTGACCGGTCCCTCCTTGTTCCAGTGGAACGGTCGCCTTCGCCCGGGTGTGTCGGCGAACAGGTCCCGCGGGTCATCGCTCAATACTGACGGTTTGAGGGTCATGGCGGTCGTGAGGACACAGTGAACCCCGGCACCCAGCTCAGGCACGGTCTCGTCGATGACCGCAACGAGTTCGCCGGTGAACGGCTCGCCGTCGGCCAGACGCGAAGGCGGCGGCCGGTTCACTCGGCGGCACCG
>DRKF01000409.1 GCA_011051915.1 Acidimicrobiales bacterium
ATGAACGAGCCGGTCGCCGCGAAGTTCTTGCGGTTCATGACCTCGGCCGCCTCGTCGGCGAGGAACTCCTCGCTCCGGTGCCGCTCGGCCAGCCGGGAGAACACGGCGTCGATGTCGTCGGCCCCGTCGTCACCGGTCTGTTTCAGCTCATTGGCGTAGCCGGGAGGTTCCAGACGGTCGGCGATGCCCGGATCGGCATAGCTCCGCAGCCACCCCGGTGTCTCCATGATGTGGGCGTCGGCGTCGTGGACCAGTCGGTCGGAGATGTAGGCCATGGGCCATTGTGGACGGCTCCCACCCGTCGCTCCAAGCCCTGAGGGGGTCGGCGGTCGAGCCGGTACCGGGAGTCGCCGGTCCGTCACACGCCGGGGAGAGGCGCGATCTCAGTCCTTGGCCGTCGAACCCCCGGAGGAGGATCCACTCGAATCACTCTTCGAACCCGAGCCGGTCGAGGATCCCGATTCCGACCCGGACCCGGCGTCGGAACTCGATCCCCCCGAATCGGAACCGGTGGACTCCTTGGGCTTGGGTCCGGCGGGGGCCTTGGTGGAGGAGCTCCGGCTGTCGGTCTTGTAGAAGCCCGAACCCTTGAAGGTGATCCCGATGTTGCCGAACACCTTCACCACCTCGCCCTCGCCCGGCGAGACGCACCCCGGGGGCCCTCCCTCGAGAGGACAGTGGGTCAGGGCGTCGTCGGTGAAGGACTGGTAGTACTCGAAGTCTTCTCCACACGTCTTGCAGCGGTACTGGTAGGTGGGCATCTGGAGAACCTTGTGAGCTGGGAGGTCGTCGGCCCCGGGTCCGGCCCCGGGCACGGCCTCGGAGTGTATCGACACCTGTGGGCGGCCCCCTCCCCGCTGCGTGGCCGGAGCGGTCCGGCTGCGAGCCGGGGTGGATTCGGGTCGGGACGCTCGATGTAGGGTTGGGCGTGGTGCGGCGGGTGAGCGGTTGAACTCCACATCCACACCGTGGGGCCGACAGTAGGGGTATGTCCGTGAGTTCCGATGTTGTCGTGCGCAAGGCCGTGATCGGGGTGGCGCGTCTCGAGACTGGGGTATGTCCGTGAGTTCCGATGTTGTCGTGCGCAAGGCCGTGATCCCCGCCGCGGGACGAGGTACGCGCTTCCTCCCCTTCACCAAGGCCACCCCCAAGGAGATGCTGCCGATCATCGACCGCCCCACGATGGAGTACATCGTCGCCGAGGCGGCCGGTTGCGGGATCGACGACGTGCTGGTCATCACCAGCCGGGGCAAGGTCTCCATAGAGGACCACTTCGACCAGGCCCCCGAGCTCGAGGCCGCCCTGGCCGAGGCGGGCAAGACGTCGGAACTGGAGATGGTCAGGGCCAGCTCGGAGATGGCGAGGGTCCACTTCGTCCGCCAGGGTGTGGCCCTGGGGCTCGGCCACGCCATCGGGCAGGCCCGCGACCACGTGGGCGACGAGTCCTTCGCGGTGTTGCTCGGCGACGACGTGCTGCATCCCGACTCCGACGTACTGTCCCGGATGATCTCCACCCACGAGCGGACCGGGGCCCACGTCATAGCGCTCATGGAGGTTCCTCCCGACGAGGTCTCCCTCTACGGCTGTGTGGAGGCAACCGAGATCGGACCGGGCCTGGTGCAGGTCCACTCGATGGTCGAGAAGCCCCCACCCGAGGAGGCGCCGTCCAACCTGGCGATGATGGGCCGCTACGTGTTCGGACCGTCGATCTTCGACGCCATCGACGCCACTCCACCCGGTCGGGGTGGTGAGATCCAGATCACCGACGCCATAGCGTCGTTCACCGGATCGGGAGAGGTCTACGGGGTGGTGTTCTCCGAGGGTCGCTACGACGTGGGCTCCAAGGCCGACTACCTCCGGGCGATCGTCGAGTTCGCCTGCGAGCGCGAGGACCTCGGCCCCGACTTCGAGGCCTTCCTGGTGGGGTACGTGAGGGGCCGCGGGCTGCTCGACTGACATCGGTCACATCCCGTACCGGAGTCGGGTGGTGAGGCTCTAACGTCGAGAGCATGATCCCCCTCTCCGAAGCCCGCGAACACGTCCTCGGCCGGGTAGGCCGGTTGCCGGTCGTGGGGGTTCCCGTGCCGGAGGCCCGCGGGTACGTCACGGCCGAGGACATCTTCAGTCCCGAGCCCATCCCCGCCTTCGCCAACACCGCCATGGACGGTTTCGCGGTGAGGGCCGCCGATGTCGTCGATGCACCGGTGGAACTCGACATCGTCGGGACCATCGCCGCGGGGGCCGAACCCGGGTTGGAGGTGGGTGAGGGTCAGGCCGCCCGCATCATGACCGGGGCGGTGATCCCCGAGGGCGCCGACGCCGTGGTCATGGTCGAACTCACCGAGGTGCACGGGGACCGGGTTCGGGTCACCGAGGCCGTGGCCCGGGGGAACCACATCCGCCTTCCCGGGGATGACATCGCGTCGGGTGAGAAGGTCTTCGAGGCCGGGACCGTGCTCACGCCCGGCCACCTCGGTGTGCTGTCCTCCCTGGGTCTGACGGAGGTTCGGGTGTACCGCCGCCCGCGGGTCGGTGTGCTGTCGACCGGCGACGAACTGGTCGAGGGCCCGGGACCCCTGCGTCCGGGCCAGATCAGGGATTCCAACCGTCGAACCCTGCTGGCCCTGGCCGAGGAGTCGGGATTCGAGGCCGTGGACCTGGGTCTGGTGGTCGACGACGAGGTCCTGATCGAGCGGGCGATACGTCGCGGGGTGGGGGAGTGCGACGCCCTCATGACGTCGGGTGGGGTCAGCATGGGCGACTTCGACTTCGTCAAGGCCGTGCTCTCCCGGATCGGTGACATGAGGTGGATGCAGATCGCCATCAAGCCGGCCAAGCCGTTCGCCTTCGGGACCGTCGACGGAATCCCGGTGTTCGGACTGCCGGGGAATCCGGTGAGTTCGATGGTGAGCTTCGAACTGCTCGCCCGTCCCGCCCTCCGATCGATGATGGGCCATCCCCGACCCTTCCGGGTGCCGGTTCGGGCCGTGGCGGCGGAGTCGCTGAACCGCCACGCCGACGGCAAGACCCACTTCCTGAGGGTGGTGATGGAGATGGGGGCCGACGGCCGGGTCTATGTTCGCTCCGCCGGTGGTCAGGGATCCCACATGCTGGCGGCGATGGCCCGGGCCGACGCTCTCGCTGTGGTCCCCGACGGAACGGGAGTCCCCTCGGGGGCCGAGGTCGACATCCTGGTGTTCGGCGAGTAGGGCGGCAGCCGATCGGGGCGACCCTCCGGGGGTATCGAGTCCGATGGGGGCCGGATACAGTCGACCGGGTGTCCTCCACCGATCTGATCGACAGCCACGGCCGCACCGTCCGGGATCTGAGGATCTCGGTCACCGACCGTTGCAACTTCCGGTGCCGCTACTGCATGCCGGCGGAGGGAATGACCTGGGTGCCGAGGGAGGAGATCCTCACCTTCGAGGAGATCGTTCGGTTCGCCCGGATCTGTGTGGAGAGATTCGGTTTCGACGGGATCCGCCTCACCGGTGGCGAGCCGACGGTCAGGGCCCACCTGCCGCGGCTGATCGAGCAGCTGGCCCAGCTGGGCACCGATCTGTCGATGACCACCAACGGCGCCACCCTGAGGCTGCTGGCCGGTGATCTGGCGGAGGCCGGGCTCCGCCGGGTGAACATCTCGCTGGATTCCCTCCACCCCGACCGCTTCGAGAAGCTCACCCGTCGTGACGACCTGGAGAAGGTCCTCGACGGAATAGATGCGGCCCGGGAGGCGGGGTTCGATCCCGTCAAGATCAACACGGTGATGATGAGGGGGATCAACGACGACGAGATCGTGGACTTCGCCCGCTTCGGGCGCGAGCGGGGCGTGACCGTCCGGTTCATCGAGTTCATGCCCCTCGACGCCGGCGGAGAGTGGAACGAGAATCTGGTGGTTCCCGCCGACGAGATCGTCGAGCGCATCTCGGAGGCTTTTCCCGTGGCGGCCGTCACCCGTGGGTCCGAACCGGCGGAACGGTTCCGCTATCTCGACGGGGGCGGGGAGATCGGTGTGATAGCCAGCGTCACCAAGCCCTTCTGCGGGAACTGCGACCGGGTGAGGCTCACCGCCGAGGGCGAGTTTCGGACCTGCCTGTTCGCCCTCGACGAGTTCGACATGCGCCCCCTGCTGAGGGGCGGGGCCGACGACGAGGCCGTGGCCGAGGCCATAGCCGTGGCCGTGGGCGAGAAGTGGGCCGGTCACCGTATCGGCCAGGTGAACTTCATCCGACCCTCCAAGTCGATGTCCCAGATCGGCGGCTGACACCCCCGCTCCGCGGCGGGAATCTCCGGCGGCGGGGTGGAGGAGTCGTAGAATCGGAGCCATGACCGAGCAACGCCTGACCCACATCGATCCCCTGGGCCGGGCCCGGATGGTCGACGTGACCCCCAAGGAACCGACCCATCGACGGGCCGTGTGCCGGGCCCGGGTCCACATGAATCCCACCACGGCCTCGCTCATAGCCCGGGGAGCGGTGCAGAAGGGCGACGTTCTCGCCGTGGCCCGGGTGGCCGGTATCCAGGCCGCCAAGAAGACATCGGACCTGATTCCGCTGTGCCACCCTCTGCTGGTCGGCTCGGTGTTCGTGAACTTCGAGATCGGCCACACGTTCGTGGAGATCGAGACCCAGGTGGAGACCTACGACCGGACCGGGGTGGAGATGGAGGCCATGACCGCCTGTTCGGTCGCCGCCCTCACCATCTACGACATGTGCA
>DRKF01000410.1 GCA_011051915.1 Acidimicrobiales bacterium
CTGCGCAACTGGGCCCCCTTTCCCGTCCCGCCCGAGAGCATCGACGCCATCCTGTTGACCCACGCCCACATCGATCACTGCGGCTACATACCGCGCCTGGTGAAGATGGGGTTCTCCGGTCCGGTACACGCCACGGCGGACACCCGCAGGCTGGCCGCGATCGTCCTGCCCGACAGCGGCCATCTGCAGGAGAAGGAAGCCGAGTACGCCAACCGCAAGGGCTATTCCAAGCACAAACCGGCACTGCCCCTCTACACCCGCCAGGAGGCGGTCGCCTCCCTCGAGCAGTTCCGCGACGTCCCCTTCGACCGCCGCACCGGAATAGTCGAGGGCCTGGACGCCACGTTCCGGTGGGCCGGTCACATCCTGGGTTCGGCTTCCATCGACGTCGACCTGACGGGTCCGTCGGGCGCCCGTCGCGTGGTGTTCAGCGGTGATCTGGGACGCAGCACCCATCCCCTGCTACGGCCGGCGGACCCGGTCGGGGCCGCCGACGTGGTACTCACCGAATCCACCTACGGCAATCGGGAGCATCCCGAGCAGGACGTTCCGGAGTTCCTGGCGAAGCTCATCAACCGGACCGCCAACCGCGGCGGGGTCATCGTCATCCCGTCCTTCGCCGTCGACCGCACCGAGGTGGTGCTGTGGCATCTGGAGCAGCTCGTTCGGGCCGGAGCGGTGCCCAATCTCCCCATCTACGTCGACAGCCCGATGGCCACCGCGGCTCTGAAGGTGTACGAGGAATCGGTTCGGCGCGGCTCTCCGGAGATTCGTTCCGAGCTGGCGGGCACCGAGCTGTTCTCCGATCTGGATCTGACCGCGGTGCGAGATGTGGAGGCGTCCAAGGCGCTCAACTCCAGACACGGTCCCATGATCATCATCTCCGCCTCGGGTATGGCCACCGGTGGCCGGGTGCTCCACCACCTGGCGTCGCGGATAGGGGACCACCGGAACCTGGTCCTGATGGTCGGATTCCAGGTACCAGGCACCCGTGGCGACCGTCTCCTCCGGGGAGAGAAGCAGATCAAGATGCTGGGCCGCTACTTCAGGGTCCGGGCCGAGGTCGAGAGACTCGAGCTGTCGGCCCATGCCGATCGCGACGATCTCGTGGCCTGGGTGAAGTCGTGCCAACCTCCACCGGAGACGGTCTACGTGGTGCACGGTGAGGAGGAGGCGTCGATGGCCCTGGCTCAGACCATCAACGATGATCTCGACGTTCTGGCCATCGTCCCCACGCTGAACGAGAAGGTGAGTCTCGATGACTAGACCCATGGACCCGGTCTCTGCCGGGGGGCGGGAGCGCCCCGGTGACTGAGCCCCGGATGGTGGTCATCGGGGGACTGAACATGGATCTCCACATGTTCGGCATCCGACCCCCGGCCCACGACGGCCCCCTCGTCGCCGAGCACCACTTTCTCGAACCGGGCGGCAAGGGAGCCAACCTGGCCCGGGCCGCGGCCCGTCTCGGAGCCCGGGTGAGTCTCGTCGGGCGGGTCGGAGACGACGAGTTCGGGCGACTGTGCCTCGACTCGGTCGACGCCGACGGGGTCGACTCCTCCCGTGTCCGGTCCACCCCGGGGGAACCCACCGGATTCGTGGCCATCGAACTGCGTCAGGGAAAGCACCATTCGATCGTGTTCAGCTCCGGCGCCAACGCCCGCCTCACGTGGGACGACGTGGCACCGGCCCTCACCGAACTCAGCCCACACGACATGATCGTGAGTCCCGCCGAGCTGCCGGTGCCGGTGCTCGAGGCCATCGCCCGGGAGGCGAGCGACAGAGGTATCCCGTTCTTCCTGGACCCCACTCCGCCCGGCCGGGTGTCGAGGGACGTCCTCGGCGCGGCCACGGTCATCACCCCCGACCGCGGCGAGGGCGAGGACCTCTCGGGCCGGTCGGGCACGTCGCATCTGGCTCCTCTGCTGGCGGTTCAGGACATGCTGGCCGCGGGATGTGGCCGGGTGACGCTCAAGTTGGGCGAGGAGGGCGTGATCTGGGGTGAACCGGGCCGCATCGAGCGGGTACCCACCCTGGGCGTCGAGGCCCGCGACGAAACCGGCGCCGGGGACGTCTTCATGGCCGGACTGGCGGTGCGTCGTCTGGAGGGGGCGGAATGGTCCGACGCCATCAGGTTCGCCAACGCCGCCAGCGCCATCTCGGTGGCGAACACCGGGCTGTATCTGCCCACCCGCGACGAGGTCGAGAAGGCAGTGGTCGGAATTCCGTCCGAGGTCGAGTCTCTGCCACACTGACCGCCGATCGATCGAGCCGCCAGGGGGATGAACCGATGACCACCGACACCGAAGCCACGGTGCTCTACGGACAGGAGGGCCCGGTGGCGACCATCACCCTCAACCGGCCCGAGCGTCTCAACGCCATCACCTCACCGATGCTGGCGGCTCTGGCCGACGCCCTGCAACGGGCCGATACCGACTCCTCGGTCCGGACGGTGGTACTCACCGGAGCCGGGAGGGGATTCTGCTCGGGGCTCGATCTCAAGCAGGCCATGTCGGGGGAGGGGATCGGCGGAAACCTCTCCCAGGCAGGTACCCAGTCGGTGAAGACCGAGGGGCTGCCCACCACGATTCTGTTCAACATGGACACCCCGGTCATCGCCATGCTCAACGGTCCCGCCGCCGGCTACGGGTTGGATCTGGCCCTCGGCTGCGACATGAGGCTCATGGCCCGCTCGGCGGTACTGAGTACCGGATTCGCCAAGGTGGGTGTGGTGCCCGAGAGCGGCGGAACGTGGTACCTGCCCCGGCTGCTGGGGTGGGCCAAGGCCTGCGAGGTCGGATTCCTGGGCCGGGACCTCACCTCGGAGGAGTCCCTGGAACTGGGACTGGTGAACCGGGTGGTGGCCGACGAGGAGCTGGCCGATCTGACGTACTCTTGGGCGTCTGAGATAGCGGCGAACGCCCCTCTGGCCATAGCGGCCATGAAGCGGATGTTCCGCCACGGTCTCACCGAAGACTTCCCCAGCCATACCCATCACGTTCTGCTGCAGACGATCCTGCTGTTCCAGAGTCAGGATTTCATGGAGGGCGTAACAGCCCGCATGGAGCGGCGTCCCCCCAATTTCCAAGGTCGGTGAGATAGCCAAGTGAACACACCCGCGGCCCACGGCACCGGAAAGGCTCGACTGGGGCTTCTGTCCCTGGGGGCCCTCGGTGTGGTCTACGGCGACATCGGAACCAGCCCCCTGTACGCCATGAGGGAGTCCTTCGAGGGCGCGGGCCATGCCCTGGAGGTCACCGAGACCAACGTTCTGGGGATCCTGTCGCTGGTCTTCTGGTCGCTGATCATCGTGATCACGGTGAAGTACCTCCTGGTGGTCATGAGGGCCGACAATCACGGTGAAGGCGGCATTCTGGCCCTGGCGGCCCTGATCCCCGAGAAGGTCCTGGCCAAGCCCGGACGCCGGGTGCTGATGCTGATCGGCCTTTTCGGTACCGCCCTGTTGTACGGCGACGGCATGATCACCCCGGCCATCTCCGTGCTCAGTGCGGTGGAGGGGACCGAGGTGGCGACCCCCGGTTTCGCCGACTACGTGATCCCGATCTCGATCGGGATACTGATCATGCTGTTCATGGCCCAGAGTCGGGGCACGGGTTCCGTCGCCCGGGTGTTCGGGCCGATCATGGTCGTGTGGTTCTCGATCCTCGGTCTGCTGGGGCTGGTCCACATCGTTTCGGACCCGGCCGTGCTGAGAGCCGTCGACCCCACCCGGGCCATCAGGTTCTTCGCCGACAACGGTTCCACCGGCTTCGTGGCTCTGGGATCGGTGTTCCTCGTTGTCACCGGAGGGGAGGCGTTGTATGCCGACATGGGTCACTTCGGGCGCAAGCCGATCAGCGTGAGCTGGTTCGGCCTGGTCCTGCCCGGGCTGCTGCTCAACTACTTCGGGCAGGGTGCCATGCTCATCGCCGACCCCGAGAAGATCGACAACCCGTTCTACCGCATGGCGCCCCAGTGGGCGCTGTATCCGCTGGTGGTGCTGGCCACGGTGGCGACGATCATCGCCTCCCAGGCCCTGATCTCGGGGGCGTTCTCCCTCACCATGCAGGCCGCCCAGCTCGGATACCTGCCCCGGATGAAGATCATCCACACCTCATCGCAGGAGAAGGGCCAGATCTACGTTCCCGCCGTGAACTGGATGCTGATGCTGGCCTGCATCGGCCTGGTCCTGGGGTTCCGTTCCTCCACCGGACTGGCCGCCGCCTACGGGGTGGCGGTGACCATGACCATGGTCATCACCACCGTGCTGTTCTACGTGGTGGCCCGCTCCCGGTTGAACTGGCCCCTGGTCCCAACGGCCGCCATGGCGGCGTTCTTCCTGGCCATCGACCTGGCCTTCTTCGGGGCCAACATCCCCAAGATCCCCCACGGCGGCTGGTTCCCGATCATCGCCGGATTCATCGTGTTCACCGTTCTCACCACCTGGTACACGGGAAAGAAGCTGGTCGGTCAGCGCATCAGGGGGGCCAGTACCCCGCTGAACACCTACCTGGAGAGCATCGTCAAGAACAACCCTCCCCGGCCGTCGAGCACCGCGGTGTACTTCCACCGTCGCCCCGGGATGGTTCCCCCGGCCCTGGTGGCCAACGTGAGATCCAATCAGGTCCTCCACCAGCGGGTCCTGGTGGTGGCGGTCATCACCGACGAGATGCCCTTCGTGCTCCCGGCCCGGCGGGTCAAGTCCACCGACGTGGGCCACGGGGTGTGTCAGGTGGAGATCCACTTCGGCTTCATGGAGCGCCCCGACGTGGTGAAGGTCCTCACCGACAAGCTCGGCGTGGATCCCCTCGACGTCACCTACTTCCTCGGCAGCGAGACCGTGCTGGTGACCCCGGACCCCGGCATGGCGATGTGGCGGGAGCATCTGTATGCGTTCCTGTACCGCAACGCCACCAGCGCCGCCCGCTACTTCCGGCTGCCCGCCGACCGTACGTTCGAGGTGGGGATGCAGGTCGAGCTCTGAGCCTCCCCCGGCTCAGACTTCGAGGCGGGGGAGACCCATGGGGTTGGGGTAGGGAATGGTCTCGCTGTAGATGACCGGGGCGGCGAGGCGCCGCAGATCCGACTCGACCTCGGTGATCTGCCAGTCGGGCAGCACCCGCCAGGCCGGCATGGCCAGCTCATCGGTGTGGGCCTCGATGTGACGCTTCAACTCCGCCCCCTCCGCGGTCAGGCCATCATCGGACATCAGTCCGAGAGCGGTGAGTCTCTCCGCGGCGGCGGTCCACTCCTCGGCGGTCCAGCCGCGGTTGTCCCTCAGCATCTCAACCGGAAGGTCCAGTTGGGCCCGGGCCAGGACGTGGGCGGACAAGCCGTCGATACCGGCCGATGCCAGGGCGATGTTGTGCCCGTCTCCCCGATGCTCCCTCAGAGTGGTCGTCAGCTGCCAGAGAGCCTCGACGGGATCGGTGGGCACCGCGGCCCGGGCGTTGGCGGCGAAGAGGGGTCGCCCCGAGGTCGGAGCGGCCTCCACCACGGTGCGGAGCGGCTCCGCCAGACGCTCCGCCACCTCGTCGGCCTCCGAGCTGATGTTCCGCAGGACACAGGCGGCGGCCTCGGACCGGGCCGCCAGAACCTGTTCGGGCTCGGCATGGTCCCAGACGGAGGGAACGTTGGCGGCGACCATTGTGGGGGCGAAGTTGTAGAACACCGCTTCCACCGTGCCGGCGGAGACCCGGCCCATGGGGGCGGCCCGGGAGGCGAAGTATCCCATCCAGAATCCCGGCAGGCCCAGGTCCTTCATGCCGTGCCGGCACTCCCGGGAGAAGTAGGTGACCGCGTGGATCGGCTCGAGGGCGTGCCAGATCGCCCGGGCCCGTTCGCTGGTGCTCGTCATGGTGCCTCCGTCGGCTGGTCCGTGGAGATGATCGCCCGAATGACCCCCGAGGACAAGATTCCGGCAGCTGCAGTCGACAGGGCCCTCCCCCCGGGCCCGGAGATCGGTCCGCCATTAGGCTACGACGATGGCACGCCCCATGAAGCCGGAGGACCTCTACACCCTGCGCCGGGTGGGGGAGGTGGCATGGCACCCTGACGGTGAACGTCTGTACTACACCGTCGTCGGTCTCGACCGTGAGACCGACGACTACCGTTCGTCGATCTGGGTGCACGAGGGTGACTCCAGTCGGCTGGTCGTGGGGGGCCACTGGGTGGGGGGACCGGTCTGCTCCCCCGACGGGCGGTGGCTGGCGTACCTGGCCCGGGAGGCGGAGGGGGCCCCGGACCTCATGGTCCTGGATCTGACCGGAGCGGCCCCCGTGAAGGTGAGCGGCGACCTGACCGGTGCGGCGGAACCCAGATGGTCCCCCGACTCCCGCTCCCTGATCTTCACGGCCGGACCCGCCGAACCCGACGACCCGTCGGAGAAGGAACGTCAGTCCCGCCGGGCCCGGGACATCGAGCGGAACAACTACCGCTTCAACGGGCGTGGCTGGACCGTCGGGCGGAGGCGACACGTCCACCGTGCCGACCTGGCTCCCGGGGGCGGCGAACCGGTGGTTCCGATCCCTCTGACCGAGGGTGACTTCGACGACTCGGGACCGGCCTGGTCGGCCGACGGTTCCGTCGTGAGGTTCGTGTCCTCCCGGCAGCCGGACTTCGAGTTCGCCGGAGGTTCCGACATCTACGAGGTGCCGTCCGCCGGGGGAGAAACCAGGCCCCTGACCGACGGTGAGGGGATGTGGGTGTTCGTCGCGGAGCTGCCCGACGGCCGGCTGCTGCTTGGGGGCAACCCGCATCGTTCGAGAGTCGAGCTGTCCACCACCTGGGTCCTCGACACCGAATCGGGGGAGCTGGAACCCCTCGGTGACACCGAGGTGACCGCCATCGGCTACGGGGCCTCGGGCACCCTGCCGCGCGTGACGGGTGAGACCGTCCACCAGGTGGGCCATCGCCGCGGCGAGGTGGGAATCGACCGGGTGTCCCTCGCCCGGCCGGGCGACGTGGAACAGTTGGTCGCGGGTCCCCTGGAGGTGACCGCCTTCGACGTGCACCCCGATGGGGGAATCGCGTATGTGGTCTCCACCGCCACCCACCCCTCGGTGTTGAGGGTGCGTAGGGGCGAGGAGGACCGGGAGATC
>DRKF01000411.1 GCA_011051915.1 Acidimicrobiales bacterium
ACGCCAGTCGGGAATGGATCTCACCGTGGAGGGCCATCGCCGCTGGACCGACCCCGACGGCAGACTGCAGATCTGGTTCGGTTGCCGGTCGATGGAGCCGGTCAACAATCCCAGCCTGTTCGAGGAGGTCTCGGCGCTGGCCGCCGAGCACGACATCGGGATCACGATCCATCTGTCGGAACTGCCCCACGACAACGAGTACGCCCGCTCGCTGGGTTACCGCAGCCACATGGCGATGGCCCACGAACTGGGCCTGCTGGGCCCCCGCACCGTATTGGCCCACTGCACCGTCGCCGACGACGAGGACATCGCCCTGCTGGCCGCTACCGGCACCACCGTGTCGCACTGCCCGGCCAACAACTCCTCCAGCGGCTGGGGACCCACCCGGGTGGCCGACATGCTGGCCGCGGGCGTGAACGTCACCCTGGGGTGTGACAGCACTCCCTCCAACGCCAACATGGACCTGTTGCGGGACCTGCGGGTGGCGGCCCACGTGGCCCGCATGCACGACCACACCCGTCTGGCCCTGAGCCCCGAGCAGATCCTGGAGATGGCCACCCTGAACGGGGCCCGGGCCCTGGGTCTGGGCGAGGACCTGGGGTCGCTGGAGGCGGGGAAGCTGGCCGATTTCATCGTGATCGACACCGATGCCCCCCATCTGCAGCCGGTGTGGAGTCCGGCCGCCACCGTGGTGTTCGCCGCCCAGGGAGCCGACGTCGACACCGTGGTGATCGGCGGGGAGACGATCGTCTCGGGAGGGGAGATCCTGACCATGGACGAGGCCGCGATCGTCGCCGACATCAGGTCCCGCAAGCCGGTGGTCGAGGCCCGATCGGGAGTGACCGGGATCGACCCGCCGTGGCCGGTGGTCTGAGGTCGGCTCGTGAACGGTCACCGCACGGTGTTCACCACCGATCGCCCCCTCATCCACCGGGAACTGGCCCTCGAGGCCGCCCCGCCCCGGTTGGACATCGAGATGCTGGTGTCCCCCGACCGGGCCACCCTCATCGCCGCCCTGGCGGGGGCCGAGTTCCTCATCTCCGAACGCGCCGGTCTGATCGACGCCGAGGTCGTGGCCGCCGGTCGGGAGCTGCGTCTCATCCAGAGGTTGGGCTCGCGGGTGCACGACATCGACCTCGACGCCGCTCGGGAATCAGGGGTGCCGGTGTGTACCTGGCCCCTGGCCCAGTCGACGATGGTCGCCGAGCACGCCATGGCCCTGATCCTGGCGCTGGTCAAGCGTCTCGGGGAATCCATGGCGGTGATGACCGGGGAGGTCGACGGTGACCGTGACTGGGGTGAACCCAGGGAGTGCGACGCCGACACCTTCGCCATCAACTGGAGCGGCCGCACCGGAATAACCATGCTCACCGACACCACCGTGGGGATCGTGGCCATGGGAGAGATCGGCACCGAGCTGGCCAAGCGGCTGCGGGCCTTCGGGTGCCGGGTGCTCTACCACAACCGCAACCGGCTTCCCGAGTGGGCCGAGGAACGCCTCGGGGTCCGCTACCGGACCCGCGACGAGCTACTGGGCGAATCCGACGTCGTGTGCCTGCTGCTGCCCCATTCGGAGGAATCCACCGGTCTGACCGACGCCGGATTCCTGGCCCGGATGAGGCCCGGAGCCATGCTGGTGAGCTGCGGGGCCAGCACCACCCTCGACGAGGATGCCGTGGCCGACGCCCTGGGTTCGGGACACCTCGCCGGTGTGGCGACGGACGGCCACCGCTGGGAACCGCCACGTCCCGACGCCCCGCTGGTGGCCCTGGCCCGGGATCCTCGGGCCAACGTGGTTCTGACCCCCCACACGGCCCAGGGCGACATCAGACTCACCGCCGAGCTGCGGGCCCCGGAGTTCTCGAACCTGGTGGCCCTCCTGGACGGTCGTCCCCTCCGGCACCGGGTGGTGTGACCGGGCCGGCAGCCGGGCAGCGGGCGGCCGGAATCGCACCATCGCCCCTGACGGAAGGCTCCCGGTTCACATCCTCGTCGTGGACGATTCCGCGGGTCAGGCCGGCTGGAGAGGGTTTTCCCAGCGAAGCCCGTCGAAGCGGGCGAAGTCCGAGTCGTTCGAGTAGAGGGTCAGGCCGTACTCGATCGCCAGGGCGGCCAGCTGGGCGTCCGGAATCAGATTGGCGGTCACGGAGGCCGTCGACACGAGTCCGCCGAGGATCTCGGCCGTGGCGCGGGACGGACTCGGGATCCACGCCACCTCCGAACTCAGCCACCGGTCGACGAAGCTCCAGGCCTGCCCGGGGGAGAGAGGGCGGAGCGACACCCGCGGATGGGTTGAGATCCTCAGGAACGCCCCCAGTGTCTGCCAGGGGATTCCCACCCTGCGATTCCCGTTGAGCACGCTGGTGAGGAACTCCGCAGATCGGCGGTGGTGAGGGCTGGCGGAGTCGACGGAATAGATGAGGAGGTTGGCGTCAAGCAGCAACCGGCTCAGCTTTCGTCCAGCAGATCGAGCACGGCTCCGATGTTCGAGACGTCGATCTTCACGCCCATGTCCACTGACTCGTGTACGTACGGCCGAGGTTGATCTCTCTGGGCCAGTGCTCTGCGCACGAGCCTGTTGAGCGCTTCGCTCGTGCCGATGCCTTCGCTGCGTCGCAGTCTTTCCACCGCAGCGACTACATCATCATCCAGACTCACAGTCGTACGCATGCACGAAGTATAGCATCATGACGCGCGCGAGGCCACATACCGGCACGGGTCAGGTCCTGGCCGAGGGCGGATGATCCATCTTCATGTAGACTCCGCCTCGGCTGAGCTCCTCGATCATCTGGTCTATTCGGCGCTGACGGGTGTCGGGCCGCTTTGCCCGGGCGATCCAGGCCAGGTAGTCGTTGCGTTGATAGCGGGGGCGGGCCCGGTAGTCGCCGGTGAGTCCCTCGGACTCGAGGCGGTCGCGGATGTCCGGCGGCATGGGCTGGTCGGGCCTCTTGCGGGTGGCGCTCATGCTCACCCATTTCAGCAGGGAACGGGCTGTCCGTCACCAGGACGCCTCTGCC
>DRKF01000412.1 GCA_011051915.1 Acidimicrobiales bacterium
GAACCCGAACTGGCGGGCGGTGTCCTGGATCGCCCACTGGGATTCACCGGGGAGGGCCCAGATCTTGTAGCCCGTCGAGTAGAAATAGGCGTCCGATGACCGACTGATGGCCGTCGAGAGGTCCAACGGTCCCATGACGGCCTTGCCGGCGTTGTTGAATCGACAGCCGGTGCCGCAGTCGCCGGGGACGTCGAAGTAGCCGACATCCTCATAGCGCCCGCGCGGGCTGATGACCCCGGCCCGGCTGCCGGCGATGGCTGTGACCAGCTTGAACGTGGACCCCGCCGGGTACAGGCCCTGGATGGCCCGATTGTTGAGCCGACCCGGTGAGAACGGATCGTTGAAGGTGAGGTCGTAGAGATCGCTGCTGAGACCGTCCACCAACCAGTTCGGATCGAAAGTGGGGTAGGAGGCCATGGCCAGGATCTGGCCGTTGCGCACATCCTCGACCACCGCCGCTCCGGCATAGGCGGGGAAGAACAGGTCGCTGTCGGGGGAGATCTGCTGGCGGGCGTCTCTCAGCCCCAGGGCCAGGTAGGCCTCCACCGCCTGCTGGAGTTCGATGTCGATGGTGAGCACCACGTCGTAGCCGTTCTGGGGTGGCTCCTCACCCAGAACCCGCAGCACGCGGTTCTCCCGGTCCACCTCGACCTTGCGCACCCCGGGGCGACCACGGAGCTCCTCCTCGAAGAGGTCCTCGATTCCGGCCCGGCCCACCCGGTCGTTGAGGGTGTAGCCCTGACCGGGGTGAGCCTCGATGAAGCCCTCGGGCATGGCCCCCACGTAGCCCACGATGTGAGCCCCGAATGCCTTCTGGGGGTAGGTGCGCCGGGGTTCGAAGGATGCCTTGACCCCCGGGAGCGCTCTCTCGGCGATCAGTTCGAGGGTTGACTCCTCCAGCCCGGCGGCCACCGTCCGCGGGGCGAAGGGATCGGCGGCGGGATCGTCGAGGCGGGCCTCCATCAGATCGCGGGGCTCACCGGTGAGCAGTTCGAGTTCGTCCAGGACACGATCGCGTTCGGAACCGATCTGGGCGGGGTCGATGGTGACCACCCCCACGAAGGTGTTGTCGGCGAGGATCACACCGTTGCGGTCGAGAATGCGCCCCCGGGTGGGAGGAAGACTGATCAACCTCACCCGGTTGGTGGCGGCCTGCACCTGGTACTCGTCGGTGGCGAGGACCTGCAGATACCAGATCCGGGCGAACAGGGCCGAGAACAGGGCCACGACGACGACCCCCAGAAAGGCCAGCCGCACTCCGGTGGATCCCCCCTGGGTCATGACGCGCAGCTCCCGGGCCGATGACCAGGGGCGGGTTCGGGACCGGGCCGGCGGGCGATCACCGGGAAGGCTCCCAGGGGAGTCGTTCGAGCCCGAGGGACCAGGCGAGGGCCCGAATCGCCAGCGGGGCCAGGATCACGCCGCCCACCGACACGGTGAGCAGGATCGGGATCAGGTCGACTTCGCCGAGGAACTCCTGGCCCAGCAGCCGGCCGACGACCACGAACAGAGCCGTCCCAGTGGCCATGGCGAGCATCACCGTGAACATCCTGATGATTCGCCCCCCCTCCACGAAGCGGCCGTAGACGGTGCCGACGCTGAAGCCCATCAGACAGCCGACGAGTGTCCACAGGCCGAAGGGGGTGCCGACGATCAGATCGGTTCCCAGACCCGCCAGGAAGCCGACCACCAGGCCACGGTCGGGACCGGCGATGAGGCCCGACACCACCGCCATGAGCAGCATGACGTCGACGACGTGGCCCCCCACCGCCAGATGGGGAACGATGGCCACCTGAACGACCAGGGCACCCACCAGGACCACCGCGGTACGGGACCGGACGCCGATCACGACGCCTCCCCGACGGGCCCCGCCCAGGTGGGCGGTTCGAGGGCCCTCCGGACCGTTGTCTCGCTCTTCGTACCGATGCTCGACACGCCCCAGAGCTTGCCCCACGCCGAGGCGGAGGAGGCCGCGGCCGCCGCTTCGGAGGTGGCGCTCGCCTCAGGCGACGAGGTGGTGGGTTCGGTGGTGGTGCTCGCCTCAGGCGACGAGGTGGTGGGTACGGAGGTGGGTACCGGGCCCGAAGTGGTCGGCGGCCCAGTGGTCGAGGACTCCGGCCCGGTGGAAGTCGTCGGAGATGTACCGGCGGTGGGAGTAGTGGTCGAGGATCCCGTTTCAGGGACGGTACCGGAGGGTTCACCGCCCTCGTCGGGGCCCGGGACCGTCGGCCCCGAGGTCTCCGGCGGTAGCTCCACGGGCCGGTTGTCCACGGGCGGGGGTCGGTAGAGGATCACCTGGACGAAGCTCAGGCGCTCGAGGTCGGCGGCCGGGGCGACCGTGACCTCCTGACGTTCCAGCACCGGGAGGGGACGGGAGTCCACCACCGTGCCCACCAGCAGACCCTCGGGGAAGACCGAGCCCTCCAGGCCCGAGGTGACGACGCTCTCCCCGGGGATGACCACGGTCTCCAGATCGATGAAATCGACGGTGAGCTCCCGACCCGAGCCGTTTCCATGGGCCACCCCGGCGTCGCCGGATCGCACGAGCCTCACACCGGCAGCGAATCCGGTGTCGGTGAGGAGCTGGACGCGGGATCGGGTCCGGCCGACCTGGGAGATCCGGCCCACCAGACCCGAGCCGCTCTCGACCGGCATTCCCACCCTTATCCCGCTGGTCGCACCGCGGTCGATCTCGAGGGTCTGCTCGAAATTGGTCAGGGGGGCGTCGATCACCCGGGCCGCCACACGCGGGAGCAGCTCGTCGGTGTCCCTGAGATCCAACAGGAGTTGGAGCTCCCTGGTCTTGCGCTGCAGCTCGGCCACCTGGAGGGTGTCGCCCTTGAGCTGATCGAGTTCGGACCGGAGCTGTTCGTTCTCCGCCTCGAGATCGTCGTAGTTGGTGATCCCGTTCCAGGCGTTGCCCACCGGGGTGAACACCCACGAGAACGCCGACCGGACGGGCCCCAGGGCGTCGAGAACGGTGTTGCGGGCCGAGCCCAGTACTCCCCCGCCGTCACCCCGGAAGTCCAGGGTGATCAGGGTCAGGGCGGTCAGCACCGCCATGGCCAGCCGTATCCGCGTGCGGCGTCCTCCCAGTCGACGATCCCGGGGTTCGTCGGGTCGACGCACCGCTACCGCACCGGATCCACGCCGGTGAGGGGCGCGCGGCGCCGGCCGCTCCGCTGGAACTCACCGGCGGTCGGGTGGCCTGATTCTGTCTCGGGATGAACTGCCGGGGTCTGCGACATCGGGGAATCCGACCGTTGATCGGTGCTCGTGGCCTCGACGCCTCAGCGGTCGGGGTTGGAGGAGAAGAGGACTTCCTTGAGGGCGTCGAACTCCTCGAGGGACTGGCCCGAGCCGTTGACGACCGCGTACAGCGGGTCGTCGGCGATGAGGATCGGCATACCGGTCTCGTCGTGGAGGCGGCGGTCCAGGCCCTTGAGCAGGGCCCCGCCCCCGGCCAGGACTATCCCCTGCTCCATGATGTCGGCCGCCAACTCCGGTGGGGTCTGGTCGAGGGTCACCTTGACGGCGTCCACTATGGCGGCCACCGGTTCCTCCAGGGCCTCACGGATCTCGCCGCTGGAAACGACGATGGTCTTGGGCAGCCCGGTGATCAGGTCGCGGCCCCGCAGCTCGGCGTAGAGCTCCTCCTCGAGGGGCCAGGCGGTGCCGATCTGGATCTTTACCTCCTCGGCGGTCCTCTCGCCCAGGGCCAGGCTGTACTCCTTCTTGATGTACTGGATAACGGCCTCGTCGAGTTCGTCGCCACCGATGCGGGCCGACTGGCTGGCCACGATTCCGCCCAGGGAGATGACCGCCACCTCGGTGGTACCACCGCCGATGTCGACGATCATGTTCCCGGTGGGTTCCTGCACCGGCAGGCCGACGCCGATGGCCGCGGCCATGGGCTCCTCGATTATGTAGGCCGGCCGGCGGGCACCGGCGTACTCCGCCGCCTCCTGCACCGCCCTCTGTTCCACCCCGGTGATCCCCGAGGGCACGCAGATGACCATCCGGGGCTTGGCCCAGCGACGGTTGTGCACCTTCTGGATGAAGTAGCGCAGCATCTTCTCGCACACGTCGAAGTCGGCGACGACCCCGTCCTTGAGAGGGCGCACGGCCTGGATGTGGCTCGGGGTGCGGCCCAGCATGCGCTTGGCCTCGAGCCCCACGGCGAGGGGTTTGCCCTCGAGGGTGTCGATGGCCACCACGGACGGTTCGTTCAGGACGACCCCCCGGCCCCTCACGTAGACCAGGGTGTTGGCGGTGCCCAGATCCACAGCCATGTCACGGCCCATGAAACCGGTGAACATGGATTCGGACATGCGGGGCCTCCGCGACAGATCTCTGGAAGGCAGACTACGTCCTCCGCTCACATCCTGCTGGGATAGCGGTTCGGAGCCGCTCGGGTTGGGGCCTGGAATCATGGGGTTCTGTCTCTCAGTTCTCAGGCCGAGAAGAAGATCTCGATCTCTCTTCGGGCCGACTCCGCCGAATCGGAACCGTGGACGAGGTTCTCCGTCATCAGGGTTCCGAAGTCGCCGCGAATCGTTCCGGGGGCGGCCTTGGCCGGGTTGGTTGCGCCCATCATGGTCCGCACGATGGCGAAAACCTCGTCACCACACTCCTCGGATCCCTCGACCACCATCAGCATGGAGGGACCTCGGGTCACGAAATCCAGGAGGTCGTCGAAGAACGGCTTGCCCTGGTGTTCGGCGTAGTGACGGGCGGCGGTGTCCCGGTCGATGGTTCGCAGTTCGGCCCGACCCAGTTTCAGACCCTTGGCCTCGAATCGGCCGATGATCTCTCCGACCAGGCCGCGTTCCACGGCGTCGGGCTTGCACATCACGAAGGTCTGCTGCACTGCTGCTCCCAATGGGGGGGGTTTGGGTGGGAAGGGGTACCGCGGGGGTTTGGGTGGGAAAGGGATACGGCGGGGTCGGGGGTTGGGACCGGTGGGTCGCGGACCCGCCTCGCCATCACACGACCCGGACCAAGCTACCGTCATCGAACCGTCATGAAAAGCCCGCAGCGCGGTCAACCACCACCCACTGTGGCGCCATGCCGACTCAGAGCGAGGTCACCAGGTGTTCCCGGGCCTCGCCGACCACGTAGAGGGAGCCGCTCACAAGCACCACGCCGTCGTCACCGGCCTCGGCCACGGCCCGGTCCACGGCCTCGGCCACCCGTGGAACCCACACCACCGAGGGAGCGAAGGCGGCCGCCGACTCCGCGACGACGTCGGCGGGGACGGCCCGGGACCAGTTCGGGGCGGTGGCCACGATGGTGTCGAACCGGGACGCTCCGAACGCCTCGAGCATCTCGACGGGGTCACGGGGGGAGTTCAGCCCCATGACCAGAACCTTTCGCCCCGTGGTGGCGAAATCCTCGAACAGCGTGAGCGACGCCGCCGCGGCCCCGGCGGGGTTGTGGGCCCCGTCCAGAACCACCAGGGGTGAACGACCCACGATCTCGAAACGGCCCGGGGCCGTGACCCGGGCCAGCGACTCACGGACGATCTCGTCGGGTGTGGGTCGGCCGAACAGTGACTCGACCGCGGCCACGGCGGTGGCGGCGTTGTTCCCCTGGTGAGCCCCGTGCAGGGGCAGGAACACGTCCTCGTACTTCTCCGTCGGGGTCACCAGCGTGAGGGAGCGACCTCCCACCGCCAGGCTGTTGGCGGTGAGATCGAAATCGATTCCCCTCACCATCTCCCCCTCGTGGGGCCGGGACAGGAACACGTCCCTGAGCTTCTCGTCCATACGTCCGAGAACCACATGACTTCCGACCTTGACGATTCCCGCCTTCTCGCCGGCGATGGCGGCCAGGGTGTCGCCGAGCACGTCGGTGTGGTCGCGGGCCACGTTGGTGACCACCGCCACCGCGGCATCGGCCACATTGGTCGCGTCCCACGTACCGCCCATGCCCACCTCCACCACCGCGACATCGACCGCGGTGTGGGCGAACCAGGCGTAGGCCGCCGCCGCCATCACCTCGAAGTAGGTGGCGGTGCGACCCCACCGCTCGGTCAGCATGGGCTCGACGGTGGCGACCAGCGCCACGGCTTCGGCGAAATCGTCGTCGGAGAGGGGCTCGTTCGCCACGGTGATTCTCTCGTTCACCCGTTCGAGGTGGGGTGAGGCGTAGCCCCCCACCCGCAGTCCCATGGACGTCAGCAGCTCGACGATGATGCGGGAGGTGGAGCCCTTGCCGTTCGTCCCCGTCACGTGCACCACGGGGCAGGCCCTCTGGGGCTCACCCATCACGTCCATGAGTTCGGTGATCCGGCTGATGTCGGGCCGGGTGGAGCGGGTGGCGGGGTTTCGCTCCAGGTCGTAGTGGCCCGCGAGGTACTCCAGGGCCCCGGCGTAGTCCATCAGCCGATTGGAGAGGAGATCACGAGGCGGCCCGCCGGGGCCGACCGGCCTCGGGCTGACGCCGGGGTACGAGGGTGGGTTCGGAGTCCCCGGTCACCACCTCGGCGTCGATGACGCACTTCTCGACGTCGTCCCTACCGGGCAGGTCGTACATGATCTCCAGGAGTACCTCTTCGAGGATCGCCCTGAGACCTCGCGCTCCCGTCCCCCGCAGCAGGGCCAGATCGGCGACGGCCTCGAGGGCGTCGTCGGTGATCTCCAGCTCGACGCTCTCCATCTCGAACATCTTGCGGTACTGCCGCACCAGGGCGTTGCGGGGCTCGACGAGGATCTTCACCAGGGCCTCCTGGTCGAGGTCGGTGACTATGCCCGTGACCGGCAGCCGTCCCACGAACTCCGGTATCAGGCCGAACTTGAGCAGGTCCTCGGGCAGGGCCTGGGGAAGCAGTTCTGAGAGGTTGCGGTCGTCGGGACCCCGCACCTCGGCTCCGAAGCCGACGGCCCTCCGGCCGATCCGGTCGCTGATGATCCGGTCGAGGCCGGAGAAGGCGCCCCCGCAGATGAACAGCACGTTGGTGGTGTCGATCTGGATGAACTCCTGGTGGGGGTGCTTGCGCCCTCCCTGGGGCGGTACCGATGCGGTGGTCCCCTCCAGGATCTTGAGCAGGGCCTGCTGTACCCCCTCGCCCGACACGTCGCGGGTGATCGAGGGGTTCTCGGACTTGCGGGCCACCTTGTCGATCTCGTCGATGTAGATGATCCCGGTCTCGGCCTTCTTCACATCGAAGTCGGCGCTCTGGATCAGCTTGAGCAGGATGTTCTCGACGTCCTCGCCCACATAGCCCGCCTCGGTGAGAGCGGTGGCGTCGGCGATGGCGAAGGGGACGTTGAGCATCCGGGCCAGGGTCTGGGCCATGTAGGTCTTGCCGCAGCCGGTGGGCCCGATCATGAGGATGTTGGACTTGGACAGCTCGACGTCGTCGTCGAACTGGGCCCCGTACCTGACCCTCTTGTAGTGGTTGTAGACCGCCACCGACATGATCTTCTTGGCGTGATCCTGACCGACTATGTATTCATCGAGGAAGGCGTAGATCTCGCGGGGCCGGGGCAGCTCGTCGAAGGAGACGTCGGTGTCCTCCGCCAGCTCCTCCTCGATGATCTCGTTGCAGAGGTCGATGCACTCGTCGCAGATGTAGACACCAGGGCCCGCAATGAGCTTCTTGACCTGCTTCTGGGTCTTGCCGCAGAACGAGCACTTGAGGAGCTCTCCGCCTTCTCCGAATTTGGCCACTGGTGGCACCTGCCTCCGCTTCGTTGGTCCGCTTGCCCAGCTCCCGGGTCAGTATGGCGCGTCTCAGGCCGCTCGTATCGGACCGTCGTCGTCAGTGTCGTTGCGACTGGAGATGACCTCGTCGATGAGGCCGTAGGCCTTGGCCGCCTCGGCGTCCAGAACGAAGTCACGGTCGGTGTCCTCGTGGATCTTGTCCACGGGTTGGCCGGTGTGGGTGGCCAGGATCTCCTCGAGCATCACCCTCATCCTCTGGATCTCCTGGGCCACCAGCTCGATGTCGGTGGCCTGGCCCATGGCCTGGCCGTAGGGCTGGTGCAGAAGGATCCGGGCGTGGGGCAGAGCCAGTCGCTTGCCCGGGGTTCCGGCCGCCAGCAGAACAGCGGCGGCCGAGGCCGCCTGGCCCAGACAGATCGTCGAGACGTCGTTCTTGATGTAGCTGAGGGTGTCGTAGATGGCGAACAGCCCGGTGATGTCACCTCCGGGACTGTTGATGTAGATGTTGATGTCGCGGTCGGGGTTCTCCGACTCGAGGTGCAACAGCTGGGCACAGGTGAGGTTCGCCACGGCGTCGTCGATGGGCGTACCCAGGAAGATGATGTTCTCCTTGAGCAGACGGGAGTACAGGTCGTAGGCCCGTTCCCCCCGGTTGGTCTGCTCGACAACGGTGGGTACCAGATAGTTGCGGATCTGGGCTTCGACCAGGCTCACTTGTCGCCCTCCTCGGACGGGGTGGAGTCATCGGATTCCACCGGTTCGGTTGTGTCGTTCGCCACGTCGACGGGCGAGGCGGCTGGGGGTGCATCGTCGGTGTCGGCTGTGGCCTCGAGGGGGGAGTCGACATCGGTTTCGTCGTCGGTCGAGTTGCCGGTCGGCTCCTCGGGGGCCGGCTCAAGGGCCGCCCGGTCTATGGGCTCGCCGGTCTCGGAGTCGACGGGGGTTATGTGCTCGACCATCCAGTCGAGGGCCGCCCGCTTGAGCAGGTCCGACTTGAGGGACATGAGACCGTCGGCCTCGGTGAGCCGCTTGCGCACGACCTCCACCTTCTCCCCCAGTCCCACCGCGATGCGGGCCAGCTCGGCCTCGATGTCTTCGCTGTCGGGGTGCAGATCCTCCGAGGATCCGACCGCCCTGAGGGCCAGATCCACCCGGGCGGCCCGCTCGGCCGTCTCCCGCAACTGCTCGGTGAACTCC
>DRKF01000413.1 GCA_011051915.1 Acidimicrobiales bacterium
AGGAGTCCGAGGGCGGTGGTGCCGAGTCGGTCTCCGAGGAGTCCGAGGGCGGTGGTGCCGAGTCGTTGTCCGGGGAGTCCGAGGGCGGTGGTGCCGAGTCGGTGTCCGGGGAGTTCGAGGTCGGGGCCGAGGGCGGTAGTGCCGAATTGGCCGCCGGGCCGCAGGTCGCGGCCGAGTCGGTGACGGAGTCCGTCGAGGACACCCCCGAGGTCGCGGCCGAGGCCGGTGACACCGCCGAGTCGGTGACGGAGTCCGTCGAGGACACCCCCGAGGCCTGATAACCCGGACCTTCGGCGGAGTTTGCGCCAGAGACGGCTCTCGGCACCATAGACTGATCATTCGGGTCTGATGTCGACTGGCAATGCCGGCGCCGGGAGCTCCATCTGCGAGGATGGGTTTACGGTCGTCCGGCCCAGACGGAGATCCACCCGACCGGGGTTCGCCCCGGTCGAACCAACAACTGTTGCAGCCAAGGGAGCTGAGTGGCCAAGAACATCCGCGTGTACGAACTGGCGCGAGAGCTGGGGATGTCCAACAAGGAGATCCTCGACCTCTGCGGCGCGCTCGGTATAGGCGCGCGCAGCCATTCGTCGTCGATAGTCGAGGCCCAGGCCGACCGCCTGCGCCGCAAGGCCCACCGGGAGGGGCTGGTCCGCGACCAGCAGCCCGAGGAGCCCAAGGCCGCCCCCAAGGCCGCCAAGTCCAAGTCCAAGAGCACCAAGAAGTCGGCGGCCCCGGCCGAGGCACCGCAGGCCGAGGCGGCAACGACCGCCCCGGCGCCGGAGAAGCCCGAGGCGGCCGAGGCGGCTCCGGAGGTGACCGCTGCGGCGGCGCCGCCAGAGGCTCCGACCACCGAGCCCGAGGCCGCCCCGGCGGCGAAGAAGTCCGCCCCGCCGGCCGGAATGCCCCCGACGGGTCCACCCCCGTCCCCCGAGGCTCCGCCGGCCGCCAAGACCGGTATGCCCCCCATGCCTCCCTCGGCCCCACCCCTGGTCACCTCCAAGGGCCAGGAGGCGACTCCGGCGGAGAAGCCCCCGGCTCCCCGCCCGATGGTCAGGTCCAGTGGGTCCGAGCCCAAGGTCGTGCCCTCCGGACGGGCCCCGTCCCAGCCGCCTTCGGCTCCCTCGGCTCCCGCCGCCCGCGGGCCCATGCCGCCTCCGCGTCCACCGGGAATGCCCCCGGCGGCCCCCCGGGCTCCCAAGACCTCCGACGGCAAGCCGATACCGCCCCCTCCGGGCCCGCCCCGCTCCTCGAGCGGACGTCCCATCCCACCCCCTCCGGGCCAGGGTGGGCGCACCGCATCGGGTGGGCCCAGTCGTGGTCGCGGCCGGCCCGGCGGCTTCACCTCGGGCGCTCCCCGTCCCGGTGGTGCCCCCGCGGGTCGTCCCGGCGGCGGCCCCGGTGGCCGGCCCGGCGGTCCGGGTCGTCCCGGTGGCCCCAGGCGTCCCCCGCGCCACGGTCGCCGGCGTCGCCGCCAGCGCGAAGAACTCCAGCCCCAGCAGATGCCGTCCTACACGCCCGCGGACGCTCCCGTCCCCCAGGGCGAGGTCGTCATCGAGCGGGGCTCCACCGCCCAGGAGATGGCCCCGCGGCTGAACCGTTCGGCCGCCGATGTGGTGCGCTTCCTGCTCCAGCAGGGCGAGATGGTCACCGCCACCCAGTCGCTCAGTGACGACATGATCGAACTGTTCGCGGCCGAGATCGGGGCCGAGATCCGTCTCGTCGATCCCGGAGCCGAGCAGGAGGAGGAGCTGGGCAAGCTTCTCCAGCTACCCGCCGACGAGGAGATCGACGAGTCCAAGCTGGTCGAGCGGCCTCCGGTGGTGACGGTCATGGGTCACGTCGACCACGGCAAGACCCTGCTGCTGGACCGCATCCGCCATGCCAACGTCGTCGAGGGCGAGGCCGGTGGGATCACCCAGCACATCGGTGCCTACCAGGTCGAGTGGAACGGCCGGAAACTCACCTTCATCGACACCCCGGGCCACGAGGCGTTCACCGCCATGAGGGCCCGCGGCGCCGAGGCCACCGACATCGTCATCCTCGTCGTCGCCGCCGACGACGGGGTCATGCCCCAGACCCAGGAGGCCATCGATCACGCCCGGGCCGCCGGTGTGCCGATCATCGTGGCCCTCAACAAGATCGATCGGCCGAACGCCGACCCCCAGAGGGTCCTGGCCCAACTGGCCGAGCACGGGCTGGTTCCCGAGCAGTACGGCGGCGACATCGTCACCGTCGAGACCTCGGCCCTGCAGAACCTGGGTATCGACGACCTGCTCGAGCAGGTCAGCCTGGTGGCCGAGCTCGAGGAACTCAAGGCCGATCCCACCGGTCGGGCCAGCGGAGTGGTTCTCGAGGCCCACCTGGACAAGGGTCGCGGTCCCGTGGCCACCGTCCTGGTTCAGAAGGGCACCCTCAAGGTCGGCGAACCCGTCGTCGCCGGGGCGGCCTGGGGCCGGGTCCGGGCCATGATCAACGATCAGGGCAAGCAGGTGAAGGAGGCGCCGCCCTCCACTCCCGTGGAGGTCCTGGGCCTCTCCGAGGTGGCCCGGGCGGGTGACGCCTTCGTGGTGGCCCCCGACGAGAAGACCGCCGGCAAGGTGGCGGCCATGAGGGAGCACTGGCAGCGTCAGGCGAGCATGGCCAACACCGTGGCCGCCGCCGGTGGCGGGGCCCGTCTGGAGGACATCTTCCAGCAGATAAAGGCCGGTCAGACCGCCACCCTGAACCTCATTCTCAAGGCCGACGTGCACGGCTCCCTCGAGGCGGTCACCGACAGTCTCCGCAAGCTCGAGCGGGAGGACGTCAAGCTGGCGTTCGTGTCCCGCGGAGTGGGTGGGATCAACGAGAACGACGTGCAGCTGGCCCTGGCCTCCAACGCCACCATCCTCGGGTTCAACGTCCGTCCCGACCGCAAGGCCCGGGAGATGGCGGAGAACGAAGGGGTGGAGATCCGCCTCTACGAGATCATCTACAAGCTCCTCGAGGACATCGAGAACGCCATGCTGGGCCTTCTCGAGCCCGAGTACGAGGAGGTCGTCACCGGCGAGGCCGAGGTCCGCGAGGTGTTCCGGGTTCCCCGGGTCGGTGCCGTGGCCGGTTGCTACGTGACCAACGGAACCCTCACCCGTGGCTCCAAGGTTCGCTTCCTCCGTGAGGGAGTCATCATCTGGAAGGGCTCGATCTCCTCGCTGCGGCGCTTCAAGGAGGACGTGCGGGAGGTCCACCAGGGCTTCGAGTGTGGTGTGGGCCTGAGCGACTTCCAGGATCTCAAGCCCGGCGACATCATCGAGACCTTCGAGGAGCGGGAGATCCCCCGCACCTAGGGAATCCCCATGGAATCCATGCACGTGCTGGCCATGTCCGTGGAGCTGAGGCTCCCGGGCTGCTCGTCACTCAAGGAGAAGAGGGCTGCGCTGAAGCCCATCGTCGACGGTATCCGTCATCGACACCACGTCTCGGTGGCGGAGACCGGGCACCAGGATCAGTGGCAGCGGGCATCGGTCGGCGTGGCCCTGGTCGCCTCGGGGGCCAGCCGGGCCGAGCAGTGGATGGACCGCATAGAGAGGTTCATCTGGTCCCGACCCGACGTCGAGGTGATCACGACCGAGCGACACTGGATGGAGATCGACCGTTGAGCGGCATCGCATCGGGCCCCTCCCGGGCCGGAAAGGCAATGATCTGATGGCACGACGTGGCGGTAGGCGTGAGTACCCACGTTCGGCCCGGGTCGGTCACCTGATCCAGGAGATCCTGGCCGAGACCATCGAGAGGATCGACGACGACCGGCTGACCCTGGTCTCGATCACCGGTGTCGACGTCGACAACGAGCTGGAGAAGGCCGTGGTGTTCTTCGATGCCGACGACCCCGAAGGGGCGATGCTGGTGCTCGACGAGCTCACCCCCCGGCTCCGCTCGGCGGTCAGCCGTGAGGCCCGGATCCGAAGGACCCCGCGCCTGGAGTTCCAGCCCGACTCGGCGATCGTGCTGGGCGACCGGGTGGAGGAGATCCTCTCGGTCCTGGAGATACCGCCTCCCGAAACCGACTGATGGCCCGGCGGCGACCCAGCGTGGTCCATGGTCTGGTCGTGGTCGACAAGGAGCCGGGTCTCACCTCCCACGACGTGGTCGCCCGCCTGCGCCGCCGTCTCGGGGAGCGCAGGGTGGGTCACAGCGGGACCCTCGATCCCGACGCCACCGGAGTGCTGCTGGTCGGGGTCGGTCGGGCCACCCGGCTGCTGAGGTTCCTCACGGCACTCCCCAAGACCTACACCACCGAGATCGTGTTCGGGAGCACCACCGACACCCTCGATGATTCCGGTCGGGTCACCGCAACCTTCGACATGGGGGTCCCCGATGTGAGGGCCGTGGCCGAGGCGGCCGCCTCCCTGACCGGTTCGATCGAACAGATTCCCCCGATGGTTTCGGCGGTGAGGGTGGAGGGTCGGCGTCTTCACGAGATGGCGCGGGAGGGACTCGAGGTCGAGCGCCGGGCCCGTCCGGTCGAGGTGCACCGCTTCGACGTGGAACCGACCTCCGATCCGATGGTGTGGCGGGCCGAGGTCGAATGTGGTTCGGGAACCTACGTGAGGGTCCTGGGCGCCGATCTGGGGGAGAGGCTCGGTGGCGGTGCCCACATCCGTCGCCTCCGACGCACGGCGATCGGATCCTTCGGCGAGGACGAGGCGGCTCCGCTGGAGGTGGCTCCTCTCCTCCCCGTCGAGGAGCTGATGAGGGACTACCCGCGACTCGAGGTCGGGACCGATGTCGCGACCGACGTCGGCCACGGGCGGTCCGTGGCGGTTCCCGGGGGGTTCGACGCCGCCGGACCGGTGGGGATCTTCGGGCCCCACGGCGGGCTACTGGCGGTCTACGAGCGTGACGGCGACACCCTGCGTCCCGTGGTGGTGCTGGCCCCGGCCTGAGTATCGTCCCCGACCCCGTGGGGGACCGGCAGCGGCGAGCCGGTAGCGTTCGGAGGGTGGAGATCATTCGTGACATGGACTGGTGCCCCAGCCCGCCCAACGGCACGGTGCTGACCGTGGGCCAGTACGACGGGGTGCATCGTGGTCATCGGGCCGTGATATCGGAGATGCACCG
>DRKF01000414.1 GCA_011051915.1 Acidimicrobiales bacterium
CAGCAGCGGCGACAGCGGGACCAAATCGATGCGGGCACCGGGACCCGGGCTACCCGATGACCCGAGTCGTGTCTAGGGTCTCGACATGGCGAATCTGGAACCTCTGTCCCGCGATGAGATCCCCGAGTTCGAGCCCCTGCTCGAGATGGTGGAGGCGGTCATGGGTTTCGTACCGAACTCGATGCTGACCATGGCCCGATGGCCCGAGCTGCTGAACTCCTTCGCCGGTCTGGCGGCGGTGGTCGGCGGACCCGGCTCCGTCGACCGCGGTCTGAAGCATCTCGTGGCTCTGATGGCCAGCCGGGCGGCGGGCTGCCGGTACTGCCAGGCCCACACCTCGGCGGGAGCGGTGGGGGCGGGTGTTCCCGAGCGGAAGGTGGCCGAGTTGTGGGAGTTCGAGACCAGTGAGTCGTTCACCGATCCCGAAAGGGCCGCCCTGAGGCTGGCCCGGGACGCGGCCCAGGTGCCGAATCTGGCTGGACCGGAGCACTTCGTGGAGCTCGAGCGCCATTTCGACTCCCGGCAGGTGGTGGAGTTGGTGGCCCAGATATCGCTCTTCGGGTTCCTCAACCGGTGGAACGACACCCTGGCCACCCACCTCGAGGGGGAACCGACCGCGGTGGCCGAGAGGGTCCTGGGGCCGGCCGGATGGGAGCCGGGCAAGCACGGACCGTGACGCCCACGAGTACTTCCCTGCCGGGGGTCTCAGGGAGTGAGTCGCAGTATCCGCCCCCGGTCGAAGAGCACCGACGTCCCTTTCGGGGGTCTCAGGGAGTGAGTCGCAGGATCTGCCCCCGGTCGAAGAGCACGGGAACATCGAGACCCATCTGTTCGTAGACAGCGGACGGAATCGAGATGTCGGCGAGGTGGAGTCGCCCCACCGCCGGATTGTCCCTCAGCCCGATCTTCGGCAGGGCGAGGGTGAGGGTCGCCGCGGCGCTCACATGGACACCCGGGGCGCGTCCGGTGTCGATGTCGACCCCGCTGGGGACGTCCAGAGCCACGACCCTGGTTCCCTCGGTGTGGCGGGCCGAGGCCCAGCCGATCAGGTCGGCGGCCGGCCCGGTCGGTGGTCCCAGCAGGGAGTAGCCGATGATTCCGTCGACCACGGCATCGATGTCGGCGCGTTCGGGTGGTCGGGGAGTCACCGTCACCCCCATGGCATCGAGGATCGTTCTCTGACGGTCCGGAACGCTGCCGGTACGGGGTGGACGTGAGAGGTGGACCTCCACCTCACAGCCCCGGTTGGTGAGATGGCGGGCGGCCACCAGGGCTCCGCCCCCGTTGCCCCCGGTGCCGGCCAGTACCGTGACCCGGTACGGGGCGGATCCGATTCGGGACGGCCCCAGCTCGGTCAGGACCAGCTCGGCCAGGGCCCTGCCGGCGTTCTCCATCATCTGGATGAGACCCAGGCCCATCATGGACTCGGCCAGCCGGTCCACCTCGGTCATCTGGGCCCGATCGACGACCGGGACCGAGCTGAGGGGGACAGCGGGAAAGTTCATGGGAACCACGCTAGACAGCCCGGCAGGCGCAGTGGTCGCCGATCCGGCGGTGACCGCCGAGTCGACACCGGCGGAGGTCCGTCAGCGGGAGCTCAGGGGTATCGCCTGGTGGTAGGTGCCGAGGCCGGCGGCCACCCCGACCCATGCCATTCCGATCAGGAGGACGGCTATGGAGTCGTAGCTGGGACGGTGGGCTATCAGCAGCGCCAGTCCCTGTACCGAGGTTCCCATGGCCAACACCAACGTGCTGCTGCGACGCAGGGCACGGTGGGTGTCCGAACTCCGATCCACGGTTCCGTTGTTCGCGGCCAGGTGAAGTCCCCGGAGTATCAGCCCGAGCCCGGTGATGACCACACCGACGGTGATCACGATCACCGAGGCGAGGAGCGTGCCGGTCATGGCTTCCCTGTCGGCCGGAAAGCGCTCGCGGTGAAGCTCCCAGCTGATGTGACCGTTACAAGAGGGCAGCAGTCTGGGGGCGGAGGACTAGACGGAGGGGCGTAGGGCCCCACGAGACCAGAGATTCGCCGATCCCGACCGGGTCGATGCGGTCAGGGTGTGTCGCGGGTGGGGGTGATCCTGACGGTGGCCCCGGGTGGGGTGAGGCGTGGGGTGGAGGTGGTCTGGCGTACGCCGTCACCGTCGCCGGACACATCGGTGTTCGTGCAACCGCCGGCCGCCCAGTCCTGGTAGTTGGTGATGACCTCGGTCACGGCCACGCGGCTGCCGTCGGCCGTCAGCACCGTCAGGTCGCTCCAGCGGACCTGGCTGGTCGGTGCGTCGCACGGCGCGAACACCTCGCTCCACACGACGATCGCGTCGAGTTCCCGTCCGGGAGCCACAAGCCGGCGAACCAGCGTGGATTCCGCGTCGGGGGAGATGACGATGCCGGCCCATCCCTCTGAGTCCCGCTCGATCCGCAGTCGGTAGGGTCGATGCGGCTCCCACCGGTAGTCGCGGGTGTTGGGATTGCCGTCGGCGCTGGGCAGGGTCGAGTCCGTTCCCGGGAGTACCGATCCGTAGGCGGAGTAGCCGCCCCAGTTGACGGCGGTGCCACCCGGGTGTCCCCGGTGCCACTGGAGGCCCAGGTGTCCGGCCCCGTACCTGCGGCCGCGGTCGGTGAAAGACGCCTGGAGGGCCCAGAAATGCAGATCGGGGACCGAGGGGGGAACCGTGACCTCGAGGGTCACCTCGACCGCGACTATTGGTGTGGCGGGGGTCCGCCAGGAGGCGTGCATCGACGAGGCACCGTTGGCGGAGGTGGGTCGACCGGTCTCGCGACGGTGAGGAGTCGGAGCGCTCCGCCCGGAGAAGAAGAGGTCTCCCAGCCGTCCCAGGACGCTCATCGGGCCAGCCACACGGCGAGGGATCTGCGGTAGGCGGAGTCGAAGACCTCATAGGCCTGCCGCAGTGAGGCGGCGGGCCACCCGGCCGGTTGCAGCTCGGTCGGTAGCACCGGGTCGGTCACGAGCTGGCGAAGCACCGCGGCGGAGGTCTCGAAACCCGGCCGGAGCACGTTGGCCTCCCCGACCAGGGCGTCGGTGAGGGTCTCGAGTTCGTGCTCCAGGGTCCGGGCGTCCGCCGCCCAGCCCTCCAGATCCCAGAGTTCGGCGGCGAGGGACCGGCCGTCGGTTCGGGGTCCGGGCCGGCTGACGAACCTGTGGACCGATCCGCTCACCTCGGATCGGTCCCAGCCTTCCCGCCCGGGATCGAGGTTGGCGGGCCGCATCCAGACCCCCTCCCGCAGCTCGGCCAGGCCCAGTCGGCCCATGGTGGTGCGAAAGGTCGTCCTCAGTTCGGGGCTTCGACCCGGGCCGGTGACCACGGCGGTCTCCCAGCTGCCGTCCCACTCGACGAGGGGAGGGTTCCGTCCCACCGACAGTCTGCGCTGCCGGGCGGCGAGTTGCGGACCGAGCCGGTAGTGACCCTCCCCGTGCTCGAGCTCCCCCGACGCCGCCATCCGGGAGAGGGCGACCCTGACCGTTCCCTCCGAGATGCCGAATATCTCCCCGACCCTCACCAGGGCACCGGCGGACATCGACGGTGGTTCGGTGCCCAGCAGGGTGGAGGCGATCACGCTACGTGCCGTCAGCGGCCTCTTGTCGATCGCCATCGGGGTCTCCTGGGGTGGGCCCCGACGGGATCAGGAGCGCACCATGGCCCGCCACAGGGTCCGGTAGTTCGGATAGATCATGGCGGGATCAATGTAGCCGTCCTCGACCAGGGTCCGGTGGAGTTCGGGCAGGGCCCGGAAGGGGACGCCCGAGTCGACGTGGTGGGCCAGATGGAAACCGGTGTTGTAGGGGACGATGAACAGACGGGGCAGGAAGCCCTGGTGCACATGGTGGGACGAGCGACGCTTGTCGGGGGAGCGGGCCAGCCCCCCGTGTTCGGCCAGGGCCCGGAGCCGGTTGGCGACCCGCCAGTAGGTCATGTAGGGCACCAGCCACAGGAAGACCCACAGCTCGGGTCTCCCGATGAGGGTGAAGGCCCCCAGGACCACCAGCTGGCCGGCGAGGGTCCGTAGACCGTACTTGAGGGTGGAGCGCCGACGGAAGGAACGGAAGAAGCTGCGGAAGTTCTTGTAACCCGAGACGAAGAAGGCGTCACGGGCCAGCTTGCGGGCCAGGGACCGGCGGCTGATCGGATAGAAGGCGTAGAGCAGCAGGTCGGGTTCGCGGGGGCCGAACTCGTCGCGGTGGTGGGAGGCATGGGCGATGCGGTAGGCGGGGCTTCCCGAGCCGAACGGAAGCCATCCGAACACTCCCTGGCCCACCCAGTCGTTGAGCCGGCGGTTGGTGAAGAGCAACCGGTGGGCGCCCTCGTGGTGCAGGATCGCCCAGCGGGGGAACACCGTGCCCATGGCCACGAAGGCCGCGATCCAGGCCAGTGGATGGTGGATGGTGATCGCCGCCCAGACGATGGCCACCGGGTAGAGGAGGGCCAGGAGAACGGTGACGGCGTTGCGGGTGTTGGAGATGCGGCGCAGGTGATCGCGGTACTCACGGCGGGGACGCCCGTCGGGGCGGAGTCGATCGGATCCGGTGAAGTCGGGGAAGACCTCGTCGGGTGGCGTCAGGCCCCCGGTCACGGGTGCGGTCAGGGCCGTGAACTCCTCGTCGGTGAGCTGGGTCGGATCGACGTTGAGATCGAGGGTCGGAGAGGCCATACCCCAACCTTACACAAGTAAGTCAGTCAATGGAAATATGTAATGTGATCGAGGTGTGTGTCAGGGGTCCGACACCGCTTCGGCGCCCCTGCGGAACCGGGCCGGTGAGATCGCTGCGGCATCGAGGCCCAGGGCGGCCAGGTCCTCCGGTACCTCCCGGTGGTTCACCAGAGCGGCGCAGAGCCGGCTCATGCCAGGGGAGGACTGGATGCCGTATCCCCCCTGACCGACCAGCCACATGAAGCCCTCCGTGGTCGGGTCGAAACCCACCACGGGCAGGCGGTCGGGGGCAAACGTCCGCAGGCCCGCCCAGGCCCTGACGACATGGCGAATACCCAGGGTGGTGTTGTGGTTGACGCGTTCGATACCGAGAGCGACGTCGATCTCCTCGGGACGGGCATCGCAGGGCTCGGAGGGGGTCTCATCGGCGGGGGAGCACAGCAGCAGCCCCGGTTCGGGCTTCACGTACCAGGTCTCGGGGTGGCCGCCGTCGACGATCACCGGGAGTGCCACATCCTCCAACTCCGGGGGTCGCTTCACCACGAACGCCGTCCGCCTCAGAGGTGTGAGCCCCACGGGAGTCACACCGGCCATCTCCGCTATGCGGTCACCCCACGCCCCCGCGGCGTTCACGACGACCTCGGCGTCCACGGTGAGGTCACCGGCGGTGACCACCCAGCGGCCGCCCTCACGGCGCAGCGAGGTGACCGGGGCGGAGGTCTCGATTCTGGTTCCGCGCCGGCGGGCCCCCTTGACGAAGACCTGGTGGAGGCCGGCCACGTCCAGGGCCAGGGAGCTACCGTCGATCAGCCCATGGGTCAGGTGGGGAGCCAGGATGCCGGTGATCTCGGCCAGCTCGTCGCCTTCGACGCGGCGCACATCGTCTACGAGATCCTCGATGGCCTCGGCGAGCTCGTCCAGACAGGGGGCGTTGTCGTCGTCGGTCACGAAGAGGCCGGGGAGCGGCTCGAGCAGGGGAAAGTCCGCCAAACCCTCGGGAGGGGACATTATGAAGTCCCTTCCCGCCGCGGTCAGGGCCCGGATGGGTTGGGGTCCGTAGGACTCCGCGAACAGGGCCGCCGACCGTCCGGTCGTGTGGTAGGCCAGGGTGGACTCGGCCTCGACGAGCACCACGCCGAGGTCGGCCGACAGTTCGTAGGCGGCCCCGGCCCCGGCGATTCCACCTCCGATCACCAGCACATCGGTACTGATCGACCCGGTGGTGTTCATGGCCTGTGCTCCGTGGTGAGGTGGTGTCGGGGCGAGGTCGGTGGGCTGATCGACCCGGTGGTGTTCATGGCCTGTGCTCCGTGGTGGGGTGGTGTCGGGGCGAGGTCGGTGGGCTGATCGACCCTGGAGGATTCACAGGCCCGTGCCGATCTCGTCGAGGGCTCCCAGCAGGGCGGTCACGTTCCGGTGGCGGGCCGTGTGACCCATGAGTCCTATCCGCCAGACCTTGCCGGCCACCGGACCCAGCCCGCCCCCGATCTCGATTCCGTACCGATGAAGCAGCTCATGGCGGTAGTGGTCGTCCTCGACCCCGTGGGGAAGGGTCACCGTGGTCAGCTCGGGCAGGCGGAAGCCCTCCTGGGCCCACAGCGAGTACCCCCTGTCGACCAGACCGTTCTGGAGGGCCGTGCCGACCTCGCCGTGGCGGGTCCACGACTCCTCCAGCCCCTCCTCTAGCAGGGCACTCAGCCCACCGTGGAGGGCGTAGATCATCGAGATCGGGGCCGTGTGGTGGTAGGCGCGTGTCCCTTCCCCGGTCACATAGCGGGAGATCATGTTGAGGTCGAGATACCAGCTGGTCGGTCGGGGCAGGATCATCTCCCGGGCCCGGGCCGAGACGGTCATGGGGGCCAGGCCCGGGGGAACACCCAGACACTTCTGGGTGCCCGAGTAGGCGATGTCGATTCCCCATTCGTCGACCAGAACCGGGATTCCGCCCAGGGAGGTGACGCAATCGACCAGGAGCAGGGCCTCTCCCTTCTCCCGGCCCAGGGCGGCGATGTCATTGCGGACCCCGGTGGACGTCTCGGCGTGCACCACGGCGATGATCTTGGGTGAGGGGTGGGCCTCCAGCAGTCGCTCGGGGTCGATGGTGCGTCCCCACTCCTCCTCCACGGCGATCACATCGGCTCCCAGCCTCCTGGCGAGATCCACCATTCGACCGCCGAAGACACCGTTGACGCCGATGACGACCGGATCGCCCGGTTCGACGAAGTTGACGAACGAGGCCTCCATGCCGGCCGAGCCGGTACCGCTGACCGGGAACGTCAGTGCATTGGAGGTGCGCCAGACCCGGCGCAGCATGTCGTTGACGTCGTCCAGCAGGGCGAGGAAATCCGGGTCGAGATGCCCGAGCATGGGCCGGGCCAGGGCCCGGGCCACCTCCGGATAGGGGTTGCAGGGGCCGGGCCCCATGAGAATGCGGTCGGAGAGAGTCACGGACCCGAGACTAATTCGTGGCGGCCCGGAGGCCTGATGGGAGTCTTCCGGACTGGCCCACCACCAGCTGTCCGCCCTGTGCCGCGTGGCGGCTACGGGCTCAGAGTCCGGTCGAGGCCTCGATCAGATCCTCGGGCTTCACTCCCTTGACGGCTTCCACCTGGGCCACGGATCCGTCGGCGAACTCCACGGAGATCACGGTGGTCAGCCGTCCCTTCTCCCCGCTGAGGGAGGCGATGTGTTCGTGGGGCCACTCGCCGGCCAGGCCCTTGACCTTGCCCGACATCGTTCCCAGTTCGAAGAGCAGCCATCGCCTGTCGGTCAGGGCCAGCAGAGCGTTCTTGCCCACGGGAAACGACTCGGCCGAGGTGCCGGCCTCCGGCTCCTCGCCGTTCCTGGACACGGCGGAGCCGATGGCAACGCCAACGAGACCGCCGACGGCTCCGAACGCCACGTTCTTCTTGAAACTGCCGACGGGGTTGATGACCGTGGCGGCCAGAACCTCCTCACCTGGGTGCAGGAACTCGCCTCCCTGCTTGCGAACCTTCTTGGCGACGTCGACCATTGCTGCTCTCCCGGGTTTCCTCGTTTCCCAGCCTGTCGGCCCGTGGCTACCCGCTCATGAGGGGGATCCGGTTCCGTCAGCGGGGTCGGGGGTCGCCGCCCTGGTGGAGGTCCACCGCGGTGGCGGCCGGCACCCGCTCCCCGGGGTCGAGCAGGCGAACCCTGGCGGCGTACCTTTCCGGCGACATCGACCATGGGCGGACTCCTGTCCGGGTCGTGACCCGGGCCTTCAGATGACGGGTGGCACCCCGCGGGCGGCGAGGCGGAAGGGGTCGTCGGAGTCCCCGTCGAACGGAATGAGGGCGAAGCGCCAGCGATGGGGTTCGGCCTCGACCCGGTAGGCGTCGAGGACACCCGGCCCACACGACCCGTTGCCCAGGCCCCCGTGGCGACCGTCGATGTGAAGTACCGGTCCGGGTGCCGGCTCCAGTTCGTGGTGATGGCGGGCGTTCTCGATGGTGGCGTCGGCGTAGGGGCTCACGTTGAGGTCGACCAGGGACTCCGCCAGCACCATCATCCCCGCCCCGCGCGAGTCGGTGAGTGTCGCCCATCGGGTGGCAGTGTGATTGCCGCTCTCCTGGGGGACGATGTAGGGGTAGGGCTGCTCGGCGATCGAGCCCCGGTGGTGGGCCACGGGAGCCGAGCTCACCCGGTCGGGGTAGGTCTCCCATGGGCCCGGTCCGAACCAGGCCAGCTCGGTGACACTGCCGTCCAGAGGGCACACGACACCCAGGCGCGGCAGCCAGGGCAGCAGTTCGGTCCGGGGGCGGAACCTGACATCGACGACGACCATGCCCGAGGGGAACACCGAGTGGGTGGTCCGGAACTGCAGGCAGGTGTCGGTTCCGGTGGCGGTCAACTCGGTGTCGATCACCACCGTGGACTCCTCCACCCGGGCGGTGGAGTGGCGGGGCTCGAGCCGGTCGTAGCCCGCCTCGCGCCACCTCCGGGCGGCCTGCTCGGGGCCGAAGAAGGCGGAGTCGTTGTCGGTCGGTGGCCGCCACACGCACGGAACCAGGGCACCGGAGATCACCGCGACGTCGCCGACGGCGAAGCGGTCCAGGCCGGCGCCGTGGTCCACGGAGATCTCGACATCTCCGACGGTCCAGGTACTGCGGCCGGTTTCGAGCCGGGCCTTGACCCCCCGGCCCGAGGGCCCCACCGCCGCCCGGCGGCGCGAAACCCCCAACACCCGAAACGACGAGCGAGCCACGACGTGGCCTCGGGGTGCCCATCGGGTGCGGGCCGGGCGGGTCACGGTGAGGGTCACCCAGTGTTCCTGGGAGGCCACCAGGCTCCTGCGGTCGTAGGGGAGGGTGACCTCCTTGGCCGACCCGGCCGGGCAGCCCGAGGAGTCCACATTGCCCGAACGCACCTCCCGGCCACCGGAGTGCAGGGTCCATTCGATCGTGTACATGTCGAGTCCCAGCCACTGCTGGCGGTTGTGCAGCCGTATCCGACCCCGGTCGGAGTCCACGACCTCGATCCCGACGGGCTGGAGCACATGGTGGAGCTGATGCATGGCGGGATGGGGTTCGCGGTCGGGGGACACCAGGCCGTTGATGCAGAAGGGCCCGTCGTTGGGCTCGTCCCCGAAGTCGCCGCCGTAGGCGAACCAGGTGGTCCCGTCGGGTTCACGGCGGCGAATGCCCTGATCCACCCAGTCCCACACGAAGCCACCGCCCAGACGGGTGCGGGACCGGATCAGATCCCAGTACTCATCGAGGTTTCCCGTGGAGTTGCCCATCGAGTGGGCGTACTCGCACATGATCACCGGGCGATCGTCGTGGGGATCGTCGGCCAGGCGGGCCAGATCGGCGACCGAGGGGTACATCGGACTGATGATGTCGACACAGGGATGGTCGCCGGCGGGGTGATACATCACCGGGCGGGTGGGGTCCTTGGCGTGGAGCCAACCCGACACGGTGACATGGTGCGACCCGAAACCGCTCTCGTTGCCCAGCGACCAGACCACCACGCAGGCCCGGTTCTTGTCGCGCTGGTACATGCGGGACACGCGATCGAAGAACTGCGGCTCCCAGTCCGGATCCGACGCCAGGGCTCCCCACACTCCGTGGGACTCGATGTTCGCCTCGGAGAAGACCAGCATCCCGTACTCGTCGCACAGCTCGAGAAACCGATGGTCGTTGGGGTAGTGGGAAGTACGCACCGCGTTGATGTTGTGGCGCTTCATGAGCTCGATGTCACGTCTCATGGACGCCTCGTCGACGACCCGACCGGTGTCGGGGTCGAAGTCGTGTCGGTTCACACCTCGGATCTCCACGGGGCGGGCGTTGATTCTCAGACGGCCCCCCGAGATGTCCACCTTCCGAACCCCGATCCGCTCGTGGTGGCTGTGCACCACACCCCCTCCGGGAGCCAACAGCTCGACGGTGAGCCCGTGCAGGTAGGGGTCCTCGGGGAACCAGGCACGGGGAGCGTCGAGCACCTGGCGGAAGGCGACGACACCCGAACTGTCCACCAGGGCCGTGTGTTCGGTGAGGACGTAGTCGCCGGCGGAGAACACCAGCCGCACCTGATGGCCCGGGGCCGGTCGGTCGGGGGAGCCGACACTGACGCGGACTATGAGGTCCGCCCGGGTCAGGTCGGCCCGAAGATCGGTGCGGACGTCGACGTCGGCGATGTGGACCCGGGGTCGCGTCCACAGGGTCACGGGGCGATGGATGCCGGAGAGCCACCACATGTCCTGGTCCTCGAGATAGCTCGAGGCCGACCACCGGTAGACCCTCACGGCCAGGGTATTGGACCCCGGTCGGACCACTCTGGATATGTCGAAGGTGGCCGGGAGCCGGGAGTCGGTGGAATAGCCGATCTCGACCCCGTTCACCCAGAGGTGGAAACACGAGTCGACCCCACCGAACGTGACCAGGACCTGCTCGTCCTCATGACCGACCGGGACGTCGAACCGGCGCCGGTAGTGACCGGTCGGATTGTCGGAGGGAACGTGGGGCGGATCGGCCGGCCACGGATACCGAACGTTCGTGTAGATGGGGATGTCGGTCCCCCCCGCCCGGGTCAGTTGCCACACCGACGGGACGGGAATCGGAGCCCAGTCGGAGTCGTCGAATCCGGGATCGGTCCACCCCCGGGGCGAGTCCTCGGGTCGCCCCCCGAGGTGGAACCTCCAGTCACCCCCGAGCTCGACGCTCTCGGCGCTGTTCTCCATCGGAACGGTCATCGGCAGGCGACCGCGTGCCGTGACCGCGGGGTTCAACCAGTCGGGGAGGTTCGTGGAATCCACGGGACAGATGATGGCAGCCCCGGCCCGATTGGGTGGCACCCCGGGGAGCACCGGTAGCCTGACAGCGTCGGGCTACAGGGGGTACCGCAATGGCCACACCGATCTCCGAACTGGATCTGCCCACCGTCGACATCGAGGGGCTCACCGACCGATCAGAGATCCGTGAGGCGGTCGAGGCCGCCCGTCGGGATCACTGGTTGGCCCGCACGTTGTTCGGCTACATGGTGCTCCGTCACGCCGACGTCGTGGCCATCCTCCGGGACCGGAGATTCCACAACGCGGTGTCCCTGTTGCCCAAGATGGCAGGAGTCAGCGATCCCGATCTTATGCGGGAGGACAGGCCCTCGATACTCGGGGCCGAGGGCGACGAGCACGCCCGGCTGCGGAAACTGGTCAGCCCGGCGTTCACCCCCCGGGCCGCCGACCGGTACCGCCCCTTCATGCGCCAGGTGATCGAGGAACTCGTGGATCCCGTCGCCCCGCAGGGTCGGGCGGAGTTCGTGGCCGACGTGTGCGAGCCCTACCCGATTCCCATCATCTGCGAGCTGCTGGGCGCGCCACGGGAGGACTGGAAGCTGTTCAGCGGCTGGGCGACCGACATATTCCGGATCTTCAACGGCAACATCGCGGAGGACCTGCCCCTGATCAAGGCCGCCCGGGCCGAGATCAACTCCTACATGACCGACCTGATCGAACGCCGCCGGCGGGAACCGGGACCGGACCTCCTGACCGACCTCATCGCCATGGAGGAGCAGGGCGACCGGCTCAGCCACGAGGAACTGCTGATGATGTCCGAGGCGGTGCTGCTGGCGGGTACGGACACCACCCGCAACCAGCTCGGGTGCGCGGTGGCCCTGTTCACCGAATACCCCGAGCAGTGGGCGATGCTGGCCGAGGATCCGGATCTGGCCCCCCGTGCCGTCGAGGAGGTCATGAGGTACCTCGGGGCGGTGAGGGGCACCGGAAGGTTCGCCTCGGAGGACATCGAGTACCGCGATGTGCTGTTCCCCCGGGGGACCATGCTCTTCCCGAGTTTCGTGTCGGGGAACTTCGATCCCGAGGCGTTCGAGGATCCGGGCACCTTCGACATCACCCGGGAGCCCGGCACCCAGCATCTCACGTTCGGCAGTGGCATCCACTTCTGTCTGGGGGCCTGGTTGGCCCGGGCCGAGCTACAGGAGGCCCTGCCCATCCTGGCCCGTCGAATGCCCAACCTCAGAGCCGACGGCGAGATCGAGTGGAAGCCGCCCAGCTTCGGAATCTGGGGTCCGGCCCGGCTGCCCGTCGCCTTCGACCCCGAGGTCTGATCCCCACCGTCGTCGCTCCCGTCGTGCCCGCGTCGGGTATCCGACCGCAGTCTCCACCTCGGGGGTGGCTCGGTAGAGTCGGGAGATGGCCGACACCCGCCCGAAGCACCGTCAGGACCGCGGGTATTGAGATCGACGGTCGTCGCCCTGGTCCTGGTGCTGCTGGCCGCTGCGTGTGGTGCCGGCGGTGAAGGTCGCGGCCCGGTCCGGGTGTCGGCGGCGGCCTCGCTGTCCGACGCGTTCGGGGAGATGGCCACCGCCTTCGAGGCCGCCCATCCCGGTACCGACGTGGTACTCAACCTCGGCGGGAGTTCCCGTCTGGCCGAACAGATAGCCGAGGGGGCTCCCGTGGACGCCTTCGCCTCGGCCGCCCCGGCCCACATGGAGCGCCTGGCGGCCCAGGGTCTGGTGGCCGAACCGGTGGTCATCGCCAGAAACACCATGGTCATCGCCGTCCCGCCGGGCAATCCCGCCGGGATCACCGGGCCCGAGGACTTCGCCCGATCCGACCTGGTCCTGGGGCTCTGCGCCCCCGTCGTACCCTGCGGTGAGGTGGCCAGGGAGGCCCTGGCCCGGGCCGGGGTGCGGCCTCTGCCCGACACCGAGGAACCCGACGTGCGGTCCCTGCTGACCAAGATCGAGGAGGGCGAACTCGACGGGGGCATCGTCTACGCCACCGACGTGACCTCGGCCGAGGGTCGGGTGGAATCCGTTTCTCTGGGACCGGGGGCCGAGGTGGCCACGCGGTACTCCATGGCGGTGGTGGTCGGAGCCACCAACGCCGAAACCGCAGCCCGGTTCACCGAGTTCGTCCTGTCGCCCCCCGGGCAGGAGATCCTGGCCCGGTTCGGGTTCGGTCCACCGTGACGGCGGCCGAACGGACCCGGAGCAACCGGCGCCGACCTCCGATCACCCTGGTACTGCCGGCCGTGGTCGGTGCCGCCCTGTTCGTGGTACCTCTCGTCGGGTTGCTGGTCAGGGCACCGTGGGCCTCCCTGGGTGAGATCCTCACCGCTGGTATCGTGGCCGACGCCCTGAGGTTGTCGGCCATCTCGTCGCTGGCGGCCACCGCCGTCTCCGCTCTCATCGGTGTGCCGCTGGCCTGGGTGCTGGCCCGCACCGAGTTTCCGGGCAAGTCCCTGCTGCGGGGTGTCGTCATGCTGCCCCTGGTTCTGCCTCCGGTCGTCGGCGGCGCGGCTCTGCTGTTCGCGTTGGGACGCCGGGGATTCGTGGGGGAGCCCCTGGAGCGACTGACCGGCTTCGTGATGCCCTTCTCCATGTGGGGGGTGATCCTGGCCGCCACCTTCGTGTCCATGCCCTTCCTGGTGATCACCGTGGAGGGGGCGCTGTCGGGTCTCGATCCCCGCTACGAAGGGGCGGCGGCAACCCTGGGCGCCGGGCGACTCACGGTGTTCCGCCGGGTCACACTCCCCATGATCGCCCCCTCCCTGGTGTCGGGACTGCTCCTCACCTGGGCCCGGGCCCTCGGTGAGTTCGGGGCCACGGTGACGTTCGCAGGCAATCTCCGGGGGAGGACCCAGACCCTGCCCCTGGCGGTGTTCGTGGCCCTGGAGAGCGACCGTGACGCAGCCGTGGCGATCAGCCTGGTGATGGTGGCGGTGTCGCTGGCGGTACTGGTTCTGCTGAGGGACCGGTGGCGACAGGTCTCATGAGCGGCGATCTGGAAGCCCGGCTGGGTGTGGAGAGGGACGGGTTCGTCCTGGATCTGCCCATCGAGATACCGGCGGGCCGGACGGTGGCCCTGCTGGGGCCGAACGGTGCCGGCAAGTCGACCGCGGTGGCGTCGCTGGCCGGTCTCCTGCCCCTGGACCGAGGTCGTGTCCGTCTCGGGGAGCGGGTTCTGGACGAACCCGCGGCGGGGCTGTTCGTGCCTCCCGAGGAACGGAACATCGGGGTCGTGTTCCAGGACTACCTGCTCTTCCCCCACATGAACGTGGCTGCCAACATCGCCTTCGGACTGGGTGGAAGGGGACTCACCCGCACGGAGATCGATTCCCGGGTCGCCTCCTGGGCCGAGAGGCTCGACATCTCCGACCTGCTGAACCGGAGGCCGGCCGACCTGTCGGGAGGTCAGGCCCAGAGAGTGGCTCTGGCCCGGGCCCTCGTGACCGATCCGGACCTGCTGCTGCTCGACGAACCCCTGGCGGCGCTCGACACGTCCACCCGCAACCGGCTGCGTCGAGCTCTCTCCGATCACCTCGCCGGGTTCGACGGACCCCGGTTGCTGATCACCCACGATCCGACCGAGGCGTTTCTCCTAGCTGATGAGATACACCTGGTCGAGAACGGGAGGCTCACCCAGAGCGGGACGGCCGAGGAGATCAGGCTGCGTCCCCGCACCCGCTACGCCGCCGACCTGGTGGGGTCGAACCTCCTGGAGGGTCAGGCCTCACGGGGGACCGTGAGGGCGGGTCGGGGAACCCTGTCCGTCGCCGACTCCGAGGCCGAGGGCCCGGTGCTGCTGAGCATCCATCCCCGGGCGGTGGCTCTCCACCTGTCCCGGCCGGAGGGCAGTCCTCGCAATGCCTGGGCCTCGACCGTGACGAGGGTGGAGGATCACGGTGACCGGGTACGGGTCGGGCTGGGTGAACCCCTGGAGCTGGTGGCCGAGGTCACCCCCGCCGCCGTCGCCGAGCTGTCACTCTCTCCGGGAAGCGCGGTGTGGGTCTCGATCAAGGCCACCGAGATCGGGTTGGAGCCGGTCTGACCCTTCTCCCGCTCGGAATCCGGTAGACCAGCGAGGCGGTGAAGAGGGCAGACCGGTGGGCCGGCGAGGCGGTGAAGAGGGCAGACCGGTGGGACAGCCCGGGCCGGGACCGCCGAGTGTGAGATGGTGGGTACAGGCGACCGGTCCCCGGAGTCGGTGATCGGTCCCACGCAGCCGGCGAGACCGGCAGACAGGAGATCCAGATGGGTGTTCGAGTGGGGCAGCAGGCCCCTGATTTCACCGCCGCGACCTACCACCGAGGCGAGTTCGGGTCGGTCAATCTGTCCGACCACGCCGGAAAGTGGGTGCTGCTCTGTTTCTACCCCGGTGACTTCACCTTCGTCTGAGCGACCGAGGTGTCGGCGGTCGCCGACAGGTACCCGGAGTTGCAGGAGCTCGGCGTGGAGGTCATCTCCGTGAGCGTCGACAGCCATTTCGTCCACAAGATGTGGAACGACAACGAGTTGTCCAAGATGGTCGAGGGCGGTATCCCCTTCCAGATGGCCTCCGACCAGAACGGGGCCGTGGGAAGGGCGTACGGTGTCTGGGATGAGTCCTCGGGCGTGGAGATGCGGGGCCGGTTCATAATCGATCCCGACGGTGTCATCCAGGCCATCGAGATCCTGACCCCTCCGGTGGGGCGTCGGATCGCCGAGACCATCCGCCAGATCCAGGCTTTCCAGCTGGTTCGGGAGTCCGGCGGAACCAGGGCCACTCCGGCGGGATGGATGCCGGGAGACCCCGTCCTCGAGCCGGGTCCCGATCTGGTCGGGCGGGTGTGGGAGGTATGGAATCCCCGAATGGAGAAGTGACGATCGTCCCTTCCCGGGGGTGAGAGCCTTCGCCCCGGGAAGGGTCAATCTCATGGGTGATCACACCGACTACCTGGGTGGGCTGGTCCTGCCCGTGGCGACCCCGATGGGTACCACCGTCACCGGCCTGCGGCTCGAGGATCGCATTGTGCTGGAATCGGCCGGGGTCGGGGGCCGGGTCGACCTGTCCCTGCCGTCGGGCGACCGGACCGTTCCCGGGGAAGTGGTGGACCCGCCACCGCCGGAGGAAGCCGGGAGCGATCTCCCGACGTGGGGACGGTTCGTCGTCGCGGTGGTCGAGGAGGTGTTCGACGGCTCGCCACCGCACGGAATCGAGGGCGGGATCACCAGTGACCTGCCCATCGGCGCCGGATTGTCCTCCAGTGCCTCGCTGGAGGTGGCCCTGGCCCTGGCCCTGGGCTGGCGGGGATCCCCACTGGACCTGGCGTCGCGGTGCCGTCGGGCGGAGACCAGCGCCGTCGGGGTCCCGTGCGGAATCATGGATCAGGTGGCGGTAACGGCCGCCCGGGCCGGTCACGCTCTACTGCTGGACTGTGCGACGACGACCTGGGGTCACGTGGAGGTCCCGGCGGACCTGGAGATCGTCGTCGTGGATTCGGGCCAGGCCCGCCGGCTCGAGGGTTCGGAGTACGCCGACCGGCGCCACCAGGCCGAGGAGGCGGCCCGGCGGATCCTCGGCGCCGACGTCGATCCCGGTGGAGGTCCCTTCCGGGGCCTGGCCCCCGAGGACGCCGGGTCCGCCGGTGATCCCCTCCTGGTGGCCCGGGCCCGTCATCACATAGGGGAGAACTCCCGCGTGGAGTCGATGGCGGCGGCCCTGTCCGCCGGTGATCTCGCCGCAGCCGGTCACCTGATGTCGGAGAGCCACCTCAGCCTGGCCCGAGACTACGAAGTGTCCACCCCGACCCTGGATCGGCTGGTTCGCGATCTCGGGGACATTCCCGGCGTGTACGGCGCCCGTCTGACGGGAGCCGGCTTCGGCGGATGCGTCGTGGCCATCGCCCGTCGGGGGGCGGTGGACCCCGCCGACTTTCACCGGGCCTGGGTCGTCGTGCCCTCGGCCGGGGCACTGGGGTGAGGAGCCGCAACCCGGGGGGGACACGAGTGGGGCGGCCCGCCCCGGTGGGAAGTGACTTGCTACTTTCCGCGGTGGCCCCGAGACTGGAACCCGGCGTCACAGGGGGGCCCATGAGACGGACTGTGCGGGCATCGGTCACCTACGTTGTGGTGTTCGGCCTCCTGGCGGCGGCGTGCAGCACCGCGACCGGTTCCAACTCCGAGGACCGGCAACAACCGGCCCCGGTGTCATCGCGGCCGGTCGCAGCGGCTCCGACCACCGCGCCACCTCCGGTGACGGACCGGCCCCCGACGACCGCGGACGCGGGACCCTCCGAGGTGGACGTGGCCCTGGCCCACGCCCAGGAGGCCGAGGCGATTCCCCCGGCGGCCAGTGACGCCGCCGGACCCGCCAACCAACCGGTCTCGTGGGGTGGGGCTCCCGGCTACACCCGATACGTGTTCCGAGAGTACGAAGGGGCCCCGATACTGAGCCTGGTCGAGGGGCCCAGGGGGCGCCAGACCCGGTGCCAGGCGGTCGACCTCCCCTGCTCCATGTCCGATCTGGAGGCCCTCGCCGACTCCGGTGCGGCACCACCACCCGAGCTGGGGATGAGCGCCGGGGAAGTGTCCCGACTCGTGGGTGAACTCCGGGCCCTCAGAACCGCCCTGGCGCCGTTCACCGACGTCAACGAGGCCTGTGCCCGGGGCTACGTGCCCGACCGCACCCAGACCCCGAACATGGGCTCCCACTTCACGAATCTGGGACTGGTGCTCGACGGGGTGTTCGATCCGGCCGAACCGGAGATCCTCATCTACGCCCGCAGCGACGGTCAGGCTCCCGACGGGCCCCTCGGGGAGTGTGCAGGGGGGACCTGGCGGGGTGAGGACGTCGAACTGGTCGGTACGGCGTTCATCCAGCTGACGTCGATTCACGGTGAGGACCACCCTGCCGGGTTCACGGGTCCGATCGACAACTGGCATGTCCACTACAACCTGTGTCGCGGTTCGGGGGTAGACGACATCGTTCCCCGTGATGAATGCCTCAGGCTGGGAGGGGAGTGGATGGGAACCATCGGATGGATGATCCACGCCTGGGTACTGCCGGACTTCGACGATCAGTTCGGTGTGTTCAGTATGTGGAACCCGACGGTGTGGCCGGTCAGCTCGGTGGACGACCTCCACGATGTGCGGGTCGTTTCTCCCGCCGACGACACCGAGGCGGTCTCCACCATCGAGAACTTCGATTTCGGGGATCCCCTCACAATCTCGAGTGGGAGTTCGGTGGCCTGGTTCAACGCCGACTCGGTGCCCCACACGGTCACCTTCACCTCCACACCGGAGGGAACGGAACCGGCCGATCTGGGTGTACTCGCCCCCGGATCGGACGCGGTGTTGGAATTCGACGAACCCGGGCAATACTCGTTCTACTGCACCATTCACCCCGACATGACCGGCACCGTGGTCGTGCAGCCCTGAGACGAGAGGAGCCGAGATGTCCCGTACAGTCCCGAAGGCGGATACCGAGGCCCACTGGGTGGGGCCGGGAGACGTTGCCTATGAGCGTCTGCGAGATCTCCGTCACCGTCTGTTCTTCGCCGAGCTGGTGGAGGGCCGAAGTCTGCTGGACGACGGCTCGGAGGCCCGGGCCCACCATCTGGTGCTGACACCGCCGGGGCGGCCCAGCGAGGTTCTGGCCGGGGGTCGAGGTCTCAGAAGCCACGACCGCACCTACACGATCTCCCAGATGGTCGTGGAGCCCGAGTACCAGGGTCAGGGTCTGGGGGGCCGGGTCCTCGAACTGCTGGTCGACCGGGCCGCCCGTCACGGAGCCCAGCGGGTCGTCCTGGCGGCGCGTGTGACCGCGGTCGGGTTCTACGAGGCGGCGGGATTCAGTGTCTGCGGGGACGAGTTCGCCTCGGCCACGACCGGCGTTCCCCATGTCGAGATGGAGTTGCGACTGAAGCGGTAGGAAGTGGCCCCGGTTCGGGGTGGTCCCCGTGAAGCCCGGTGGATTCAGACAGCTCAGGCGGTGGCACTGTGTCTGTAGGGGCCCCGGTTCGGGGTGGTCCCCGTGAAGCCCGGTGGATTCAGACAGCTCAGGCGGTGGTCGGGGATCCGGCGGGAGAGAACCCGGGGCGTCCGAACACCGAACGGAGGCGGTCGCCCCAGCTACGGGAGGCGACCACGTTGCGCCCGATCCGGACGAACTCGTGGGTGGCGATGCGCAGGGGGTTGTAGGTGCCCACCGGCTTGGTGAGTCCGTAGTGGACCCGGCGCCTCTCGGGCTCGAACGTGCCGAAGAGGCGGTCCCACACGATGAGGATGCTGCCGTAGTTGCGATCCAGGTACTGCGGATCCATGCCGTGGTGGACCCGGTGATGGGACGCCGTGTTGAGCACCAGCTCCGCCGGCCGGGGCAGGGTGGTGATGGCCTCGGTGTGGAACCAGTACTGGTAGAGCAGGTTGATTCCCCGGGCCGCCTCCTTCTGGGCCGGGGTGAATCCCAGCATCGTCAGCGGGAAGTACACCCAGGAGGTGAGGATCCCCGTCCACGACTGTCGCAGGGCGGTGGAGAGGTTGTAGCGGTCGCTGGAGTGGTGGTTCTCATGTGACGCCCAGAAGAGGTGAACCTCGTGGCTCCAGCGGTGGTCCCAGTAGTACAGGAAGTCCCACAGGAGCACCGCGGCCGGCAGGGCGTACTTCCTGCGACCCAGCTCGGCCAGGCGATGGCGGGCCAACCACTTGACGGTGCGGCGCAGCAGCCGGGCGGAGATCGGCCCGGCGACCAGACTGCCCACCCCCATGGCCAGACTGGCCATCGTGTCGCGCCGTTCGTATCCGAGGGGAACGATCGGGTCACCTCCCGGAGGGGCGTCGGGTTGGCGGCGACCCGACTCGATGGCGGCGATCCGCCTCTTCAGCACCAGGTGCTCGACACCCATGGTGGCGAAGAACACCGGTATGGCCGCCACGGTCAGATCCTCCGAGACCTTGGCCTTGCTCCGTTCCCACAGGCTCATGACCACGACGCTACCCCGGCCGCCGGGCGGCTCGGACCCGTCGGGCTGCCGGTCAGCGGTGGGGTTCTGCGGTCGTGGTGGGGCTGCCGGTCAGCGGTGGGGTTCTGCGGTCGTGGTGGGGCTGCCGGTCAGCGGTGGGGTTCTGCGGTCGTGGTGGGGCTGCCGGTCAGCGGTGGGGGATGACGACCGGTGCCAGGCTCTGGCCGGACTCGTCACCGAAGGGGTTCAGGTCGATCTTGTCGTCGCCGCAGGCGGGATTGTCGGGCACGACCACGTCCTGGCCGAACAGACGGCACGAGCAGGTGGCCTGACACTGCTTGAGTTCGTCCTTCTGGAAGTACAGACCGCCGATCATGAGGGCTATGACCCCCAACCAGATCACTCTGACCACCACCGCCCGGACCACCCGCCAGATGATGAACCCGATCACCGCCAGTCCGAACATGATGAACACCGACACCTGTTGCAGGCGGTCGGCGTCGAGCCAGGTCGGGAGCGCGGCGAACCAGTCGGGAATCATGTGCGCCCACAGTACCGATGTCGGCGCTCAGAGTGGGATCAGGTCGTCCGTGCCGGGTCGGAACCGGCGCACTCCTCGGCCTCGATGGCGGAGATCTCATCGATCCTCCGCTGGTGCCGACCCCCCTCGAACTCCGTATCCAGCCACAGTGACGTGATCTCCGTGGCCAGTCCGAACGCCACGATCCTCCCGCCCATCGACAGCACGTTGGCGTTGTTGTGGCGACGCGACATCTCCGCGGTGTACAGGTCGTGGCACAGAGCGGCCCGTACACCGTGGACCTTGTTGGCGGCGATCTGTTCTCCCTGGCCGCTGCCACCCATCACGATGCCCCGGTCGGCCCGACCCGAGGCCACGTCGCGGGCCACGGCGGCGCAGAACGGCGGATAGTCGACCGAGATCGTGGAGTCGGTGCCGTGATCGGTCACCTGGTGGCCCCGTTCCTCCAGCCAGGGGATCAGGAGGCTCTTGAGCTCGTATCCAGCGTGGTCACTGCCAATGGCGATTCTCATGCCGACCAAACTACGGTCCCGGGAATGTCCCAGACCACACCCGGAGCCCCCGACCAGCCCCTGATCCCCACGGCGGGCAGTCCCCCCGAGGCGGTCCTGGCCGAGATCGAGGCGGCCCGCACCTCCGATGCCGACTGGCGGGCGGGTCGGACCTTCTCCCTCATCTACAACACGGGCGACCACGAGCTGGAGGAACTGCTCGAGGAGGTCTCCCGGCGCTTCCTCCACGAGAACGCCCTGAACCCGTTCGCCTTCCCCAGCCTGAGGCGCTTCGAATCGGAGGTGGTGGACGCCACCGCCGAGCTGCTGCACGGAGTGCCCCGGGCGGGCACCCTCACCTCGGGGGGCACGGAGAGCATCCTCATGGCGGTCAAGACCTCCAGGGACATCGCCAGGGCCGAGGGGAGACCGGCCACCAATCTGCTCGTACCCCGCAGCGCCCATCCGGCGTTCGCCAAGGCCGCCCACTATCTCGACGTGGAGGAACGCCGCATCGGGCTGGGCGACGATCTACGGGTCGATGTCGACGCCATGGCCGCGGCGATCGACGAGGGCACGTTCCTGCTGGTGGGATCGGCACCCTGCTACCCCTACGGGCTCATCGACGACATCACGTCGATCTCGGAGCTGGCGTCGTCACGGGATCTGCTGTGTCACGTCGACTCCTGTCTCGGGGGATGGATGCTGCCGTGGTGGGAACGACTCGGACGTGATCAGCCGGTGTTCGACTTCCGACTTCCCGGTGTCACCTCGATGTCGGCGGACATCCACAAGTACGGGTACACCTTCAAGGGGGCATCCACGGTCCTGTACCGGTCCCGGGAGATGGTTCGCAGCCAGTACTTCTTCTTCGAGGGCTGGCCCGGCGGAATGTACGGGTCACCGGCCGCGGCCGGGGCCCGTCCGGCGGCACCGATAGCCGGGGCCTGGGCGGTGATCCGCCACCTGGGCGAGGAGGGCTACCTGAGGTTCGCCCGGGAGACGCTCCAGGCTTTCGACGCCTACCGCGGGGGCATCGAATCCATCGAGGGTCTGGCCGTAACCGGGGACCCCGACTTCTGCTCCTTCGAGTTCGGTCCCGATCCCGAGGCCCCCGAGGAGATCGACATCGGCGCCGTCGGTGACTTCATGGACGACCGGGGCTGGCACGTCGACCGGCAGCAGGGCGGACTGCACCTGATGTTGAGCCCCTTCCACGCCCGGGTGGTGGACGAATTCCTCTCCGATCTGAGCGAGGCGGTGGCGGCCGGAGGCACCGGAAGGGGTCGAGAGGCCACCTACGGCGGGGTGGGGTGAGCGGATCCCTGCCGGTGCCGCCCTTCGTCGGGGTCGTGCTGGCCGGCGGCGCATCCACCCGGATGGGTCGGGACAAGGCCCTCGTGGAGGTGGGGGGCACTCCCATGATCCGGATCGTGGCCGGGACGATGTCGGCGGCTGGGGCGTCCCGGATCCTGGTGGCGGGGGGAGACACCACGAGTCTGTCCCCGATGGGTCTGGACGTGATTCCCGATCGCCGGCGAGGTCTCGGACCCCTGTCGGGGATCCTCTCGGCCCTGGAGGCCCTCGATTCCGATGGATCGTCGACCGGTCCGGGGGGGGAGGGTCCACTGATGGTCAGCTCCCCCTGCGACACCCCTCTGGTGTCGGCGGAGCTGATCACGGGTCTGG
>DRKF01000415.1 GCA_011051915.1 Acidimicrobiales bacterium
GTGATGGTTACGAAGGGTGCCTACCGGCACATCCGGTGGCGATGCCGTCGGTCGGCCTCCACCCCTACCGACGGAGACCACGACCTGGGCCCGGTCAGGCCAGGGCCAACCCCAGGCTCAGGGTGGTGAAGGCGAAAACGGTGGCGGCCACGATGGTGATGCGGTCGAGGTTCTTCTCGGCCACGGTGGAGCCGGCAGCGGTCGATCCCACACTGCCGCCGAACATGTCGGAGACGCCGCCGCCCTTGCCGCTGTGCAGCAGGACCAGGCCGACCATGGTCAGCGAGGCGATCACATGAAGTGTTCCGACTATCCAGATGAGCATCAGCAGAGAACCTTGGCTGGGGACGAACCCACGCTACCAGCAGAGCCACCGTTGGCCACACCGCCATGGCTCCGAACTCCGCCCGCCGCAGTACTTCAAGTTTACACAACCACACAAACTGGTTACGATCGCCGCCCATATGAGATTCCTGCCGGTATTGACGATCCGGCACGGAGCAACAGGTTCCAGGGGGGGAACGAGCTCGATGGATACAGACCCGCGCGCGAGCGGACTCGCGCGCCGCTTCACAAGGAACCTACTGTCCCGGATCGGGTTTCGGGCCGCGACTGGGGGCCCCAACCGTCATCGCAACAACCGGCGGAGACGCCGGCTCCACACCACCGGAGGCCTGCTGCTCCTCGGGGTGATCCTGCTGGTGGCCGCATGCAGCGGTTCATCAGGCGATCCCGCTGACGGATCCGCATCCTCGACTGACTCCTCCACCACCAGCCAGCTCTCCGGGGCAGGAGCCGGCCAGGACGGGAGCACGGGCTCCGGCACCGGGTCGGGCAGCGGCGACGCAGCCGGTGACCCCGCCGACGGAGGAGAATCCGAGGCGGCCCAGCCTCTGCCGGGATCCCGCACGGCGATCATCTTCACCAGCACCGATGGCAGCGCCCTGGGCGACAGTCGCACGGTGTTCTCCGTGACCGACACCACGACCAACGAGTCGTTCACCGTCCCCGTCGTCGGGAATCTGGCCGACACCCGGGCCGAGCTCGAGGTCCCACCCGGCACCTATCGAATCAGCACCACCGGACCCTCGGTCTCCGGCCAGGCCAGCTACACCGTGCGGGACTTCGAGCCGGTGGAGGTCACGATCGCCGCCCCCACCGCCGACGCCCCGGAGCAGGTCGCCACGATCGACTTCGGTCTCGATGTACAGGTCACGGCGCTCGAACTGCGCATCGAGGACGTGACGGCCACCTCCATCAGCCTCTCGTGGGTCAACAACTCCGACATCTCCATAACCGAGTACGTGCTGCGCCGGACCGACGGCTCCGTTGCGGTGACCGATCCCAGTGGAGGCCAGGCCGTCCCGCTGTCGAGCCCCACTGCCGATTCGGCGCGTGTCCGGGGCCTGACGCCCGAGACGGAGTACACGTTCACCCTGTTCGCCACCGCCGACGACGGACGCCCCCTGAGGTACAAGTCGCTCTCCGTCACCACCGCCAGTCTGAGCGGCGATCTCCCCTCGTTCGCCCTGGCACCGAACACGATCGTCCCCACCGACCTGGATTCCCTGAATCCCGAGAGCATCGACGGCGTGAGGGTTCGGGTGACCCTGGCACCGGGCAACACCGGCCGGGCCAGCACCAGCCCGCTGCCGGGTGTCGACCCCACTGCCTTCGAGAGCGGCGGCTGTGTCGTGGGGGCCCCGTTTCTCCTCACCACCGACGTGGCCGGCGACGACGCCTTCTACGGTGTGATCGAATCCTGTGATTCGGGCGCCAGTGGGTTCCGCCAGACAGGGGGCGGCACCACCGCTGTGGTCAACAGTGACGTTCCCATGGCGGCGGTGTTCACCTACTTCGACTTCTCGTCGTCCACCGAAGCCACCTGCATCGACCTGGAGTCCGGCCGGAGGCTCGACGCCGCTGCCCCGGAGTGCGCGGGCGGCCTGGACAGTGACGGTGACGGTGTGCCCGACAGCACCGAGCTGGCCGCGGGCACCGACCCCTCGCTCTCCGACAGCGACGCCGACGGGGTCAGCGACTACGACGAGTTGTACGTCCTGGGAACCGATCCCCTCAACTCCGACAGCGACTTCGACACCCTCCTCGACACCGAAGGCTTCGACTTCGGCACCGATCCCCTCAGTGTCGACAGCGACGGGGACGGGTGTCTGGACCCCGCCGAGCTGGCCCTGGGTCGCGATCCCGCCAATCCCGCCGACGGCAGCAGCCCCTGTCCGGCCCCCGAAGGTGTCGAGAGCTGGGAGTCACTGCTCGACGGTCTCAAGGAGGGAGACGAGGCGCTGTTCCAGCCGGAGGAGCCCGCCGGACCCGACATCGCCGACCTGGGTGACGCCCAGCAACTGGGGTCCGGTGAGGTGCAGGTGACCCTGCTCTGGGACTCCGGAGACGACCTCGACCTCTACGTCACCGACCCCAACGGGGAGCAGATCTACTTCGACGCCCCCAACAGCTCCAGCGGCGGCTTTCTCGATGTCGACGACCGTGGTGGCGACTGTACAGAGGCCGTCACCAGGGCCGAGAACGTGTTCTGGGAGACCGGAGCCCCGAGCGGCACCTACACCGTGGAGGTACAGAACTTCGAGGCCTGCGGCGACTCGGCCGTGGCCCGCCTCCAGGTCCGGGTCGGAGGTGAGCTGGTGGTCGACCGGGGCGTGAACGTCGGGGTCGACGGTCCGATCACCTTCACCGTGGACAGGACCGCCGCCAACGGCTCACGCCCAGTCGTCACCGTGGCGAGCGATCTGTCGTCCGCCCCCTCGGCCGGCCCCCGATCGCGCCTGGCGCGGGGCCCGAAGGTCGAGTGCGAGGCCGAGGGAGAAGCGGTCATACTGCTCAACCCCTACGTGGGCCCGTACAACAAGACCGACTTCTCGTTGCGCTGGTGGGGAATCACCTGGGATGTCGAGCTGGGGGTCAAGGCCTCGGTGAACCCCAAGGTCAGCGTAAGCGGCACCTACAGCTGCGCCCTCGACCTGCCGAGCCAGACGTTCCAGCTCACCACCTACCCGGTTCCGATCAACCTCGAGCTGGCACCCGTGGTCGAGGGCGCCGCCCAGGCGAGCATCAACCTCGAGGGCCCGTCGGCCGAACTCACCATCGGTATCAAGAGCACCGGA
>DRKF01000416.1 GCA_011051915.1 Acidimicrobiales bacterium
CCACGACTCGGTATGGCGATTCCTGCGACGGCTCGGGGGTCCCGACGCCGCCGACGATCTGGCCGGCGAGGTGTTCTGCGTGGCCCTGGACCGTCTCGGGTCCTACGACCCGGGGCGGGGTTCCGAACGCGCCTGGCTCTACGGCATCGCCGTCAACCTCAACCGTGGGCGGGCCCGCAGCGGGCGCTCCCGCCGCCGGGCCGTCGAACGGCTTGCTGGGGCCCGACTCCAGCCGGGTCTGGATCCCGCCGCCCACGTGATCGAGCGGGAACAGCGGCGGGTCACCCGGGAGAGGGTGAGAGAGGCCGTCGCCTCCCTGCCCGACGAGCAGCGGGAGGTGCTGGTGCTCTCGGCCTGGGAGGAACTGCCCTACGCCGAGATCGCCACCGTGCTCGACATCCCCGTGGGCACCGTCCGCTCCCGGCTGTCCCGGGCCCGGGCCACCCTGCGCCAGTCACTCCAGTCCCCCCGATCCTCGACCATCGAAACGAGGCCGACATGACCGACCTGGACCAGCTTCTCCTCGACGCCCGACCCGACGACCTGCCCCCGGCGCCGGTGACCCGCCGCCACCTGCTCCGGCTTCGCCGCCACATCGAGGCCGTTCCGACGGTGGAGGGCCCGGTGCTCGACATCGGGGAGCCGGTGGCGACCGAGGTCGCCCGGCCGCACCGACGGTCGCCCGTGCTGGTCGCCGCCCTGGTGGTGGTGATCGCCGCCGCCGGATGGCTGGCTCTCCGCCCCGGGGGCACGGCCCAGCCGACAACACCTCTGCCCCCGGCCGGCGGGGAATCCTCGACGACCGCGGCTCCCTCCACGACCGTGGCTCCCACCACCACTGTGGTCCTGCCCGCGGATGCCGGTGAGGTTCCGCCGGTTGCCCCGGTCGCGACGTCCGGTCAGGAACTGTCCTACACCTCGGTCGAGTTCACTCCGGCCGGGGGCATCGCCGCCACCTGGACGGAGTCGGGCACCGAGGGCTTCTTGGAGATCAGACCCGGCGATGAGGCCACCATGGAGGAGACGGTGGGGTCGCTCCAGGCCCTGGATCCCGACTCGGCCATCCTGGCCGACGACCTGCCGGTCATGGGCCGGAAGGCGACGACCATCGGGGGAGGTTCCCGCAGCGCCGTGGTGTGGTTGAAGGAGGGTTTCCTGTTCCTGTTGATGTCCGACCAGGCCGGGCCCGACGAGCTCTCGGCCCTGGCTCAGACCCTCGACATTGCGTCGGACTGGAAGTGGACCGACTGGACCCCGCCGGATGTGATGCCGGAGGTGGAGGTCCTCCAGTCCGGATCTCTGGGTTCGACGGAGTGGCAGATGGTCCGCTACCAACGGCGGGGGTCCGACACCTGGTGCATCCAAGTGAAGCCCTACACCGCCGCCGACTGGTTCTGCGCCGGCCCCGGGACCGCCGCCGGTGCACCGATCCTGGTCGTCCGACCCGTGGCCTCCGAGGGCGGGATGACCCTGCTCGCCGGGGTGTTCGGGCCCAACGCCGTGGAGGTGCGGTGGTCGGGCGACCGGTACGGCCCGGCCTCGCTGCGGACGCTGGCCCTCTCGGACGGCAGTCGGGTACTGGCCTTCGGCGTCGACGACCTGGTGCCCGGTGAGCAACTGGTGGTGGAGGCCCTCGACATCGACCGGAACGTGATCGCCAGGTCCGAGTTCACCGGTCCCCTGGACAATCTGCGATTCGAATCTTGACACCCAATCAGCCCTAGAAGTGCAATTTCAGCTGTCTTTTCGGCGCTCCACGGCGTGACCTTGCTCTTATCTGCTCCAAGACTGTCATCATGTAGACAAGTAAGGGGCCCGCCCGCGATGTTGCTGTACTTCACTGCCTCGAACCATCGGTCCATCCTCGACGAAGTCGAACTCTCGATGATCGCCATCGACGAGCGTCCTGCCGCCCGCCCGGTCCGGGGGTTGGAAGAGTTGGCACTCACCACAGTCGGCATCTACGGCCCCAACGCGTCAGGCAAGTCAAATGTGCTTTCCGCCCTGACTTGGCTGTCCGACGCAGTTCGTGCCTCGCTACGGAGCTGGGATCGGCACATTCCGCGTGACCCCCATCTCCTCGGAAGCGGCGCACGTGACCCGAGCAGCTTCGAGATCGGGCTCTCCGTCAACGACGTCCGCTACCGCTACCGCGTCACCCTCGATGACGAACACGTCGTCGCGGAAGATCTGTGGAGCTACCCCAAGGGTCGCTCACGACACCTGTTCGGGCGCAACGACGACACGATCAGCTTCCGCCGCGGCCTCGGCAGCGTCCGAGCCATCCGCGAACTCCTCGGACCGAGCACGCTCGTCCTCTCCGTAGCTCGGAGGATCGATCACCCCGAGCTCGGCCCGGTGGCACGTTTCGTGTCCTCGATGACCACTTTGGAGCAAGGCCACCGGGTCACGAGTGACCAGATACTCATGGACTGGGAGAATGGACTCGATGGCTCAGCCTCCACCCTGGACCTCTTCACGCATGGCGGAGATGCGAACCAGCCGAGCTTGTTCACCGGAGACAGCGGGCGCCCGACCACCGATGAGGCACTGGATGTGCTGCGCTACGCAGACCCCTCTATCAGCGCGGTGAAGATAGAGCGTCGGGAGAGCGACCTGTTCACGCCGCCCGAGACCACATTCGGTTTCGCGCACGTATCCGACTCTGGTGTCGTCGTGTTCGGCTTCGAGGACGAGTCTGCCGGGACTCGAACATGGTTCAGGTTGATCGGCCCGGCCCTGACATCGCTTCAGGCCGGTACGCCACTCCTGGTCGACGAGATCGACGCCAGCCTCCACCCCCACCTTGCGGTTCGGCTCCTCGACCTGTTCCGGGACCCGGAGAGCAATCCCAAGGGCGCCCAACTCATCTTCACCAGCCACGACGCCTACGTGCTGTCACATCTCAATCGTGACGAACTGTGGTTGACGGAGAAGGACACCAAGGGAAGAACCCATCTCACCCCGGTGTCGGACTTCGGCGGTGACTTCGTCAGGAAGTCCCGGCGACTCGACCGGGCGTACCTGGCTGGACGCTTCGGAGCCGTTCCCGACCTGCCGTTGCGACTTCACAGAACCCGGCTGCCTGAGCCTCTCCCACAGTGAGTCGACAACTGAGGCGAAAGCGCGGTAGGCGAAAGACGGTCCGCGTCGTCCATGTCCTGACTGAGGGCACGGTTACTGAACCCGAGTACCTGGAGGCCCTCAAGCAGGTTCCCGACCACAACCCCTCTTCCGGGATGGACCGCTTCCTGAAGTCAACGGGGGCTGCATAGGCGTGGTCCCCGGATGTTCTCGAAGTCTCTCGGGTTGCGGGTCGTTGCCGCGATCAGGACGTCAAGCAGACGGACCCCCGACTCCCGACGGGACCTCCCGGTCCACGAGGATCTCGCGGAACGGGGCCCCGAGTATCGACACCAGTCGGTGCCCAACAGGAGATCAGCCACGATTCCACTCGTCCCTGTCGGGCACGGTGGCGTCGACGACAGCCCCGAATGTGGCCTCCACGCTGCTCAGGTAGACACCGAGGGCTCGTCTGACGACCTCGGCCAGGTACACCTGGATGCGGGTAAGGCCCATAGAGCACAGTATGTGCCGGGTGGG
>DRKF01000417.1 GCA_011051915.1 Acidimicrobiales bacterium
ACGAGAAGCCGTCGTCGATGCTCGGGCGCTACGTGGAGCCGCGCAAGGTTGCCGAGGGGATACACATCGTCTCCACCCAGGGCAACGGTGTCGTCATCGAGACCGGCTCGGGGCTGGTGATCGTCGACGCAGGTCCTGGTGGTCGCATCACCGAGCGGATGATCACCGACGCCCGGTCGCTTTCGGATCTACCGCTGCGGGCCATCGTGTACTCCCACGGTCACGTCGGCTACAACGCCGGAGTCCGCCAGTGGCGGGACCACGAGCGCCAACGGGGCAACGCCGGTCCGGTCACCATCGGCCAGGCGAACGTGCCGGCCCGGCTCGCCCGCTACCGGGAGACCCGCGACTTCCAGGTGCTGCAGAACCTGCACCAGTTCCCGCGAGGCAACCGGGCCTCCATGGAGATCGCCCTCGACATCGAGGACCCGGCGGAGACCTTCGACGAAGTGTTCGTGCTGGATGACGCCACCCGGCCGATCGAGGTACGGGCCGCGCCGTCGGAGACCGACGACTCGATCTGTCTGTGGCTGCCCGAACAGAGGGTGCTCTACGGCGGACCGGCGGTGATACCCGGTTTTCCCAACATCGGAACCCCGCTGCGCACCCAGAGACTGACCCGGCGCTGGACCGACACTCTCGACATGATGATCGCCCTCGACGCCGAGCTCCTCATACCGGAGTTCGGTGACGTCGTCGTCGGGTCCGACGCCGTCCGGAGCCGTCTCTCCACCACGGCCGACGCCCTGCGGTGGCTGGAGGCCGAGGTGATCTCCCGGCTCAACCGGGGTATGACCGACGTCGAGATCATCCACGACCTGCCCGATCCCGGCCCGGTGTTCGACCATCCCCACCTCGCACCCAGCTACGGCTCGCCCGACTACGTGATCCGCGACCTGGTTCGCGAACAGTCGGGGTGGTGGATGTCACGCAATCCCACCGACCTCCACCCGGCCCACCCCGATGCCGCGGCAGAGGCGGTACTGCGAGCCGTCGACCCCGAGGCGGTGGTGGCCGCCGCTCGGGCACACTTCGACGATGGTGAGTACCAACTGGCCCTGCATGTGATCGACCTGGTCGCCCTGGCCCCCGGCGACGACGAGACGGTCGTGGCGGCCCGGACCCTCAAGGCCGAGTGCTGCGAGAAGCTGGCTCGCCAGACCGATCCCTTCGTGTCGCGAAGCCTGTACAAGTCGGCGGCGGTCATGTTGCGGGCCGGTAAACGGCGTTGGTCGGAGGCGCCTTTGGGTCCGGCCTCGGCCTCCTCGGGGCCGGAATCGTCGGGGTCGGAATCGTCCCGGGCCGATGGGGGGGTTCAGCCATGAAGGGGGACCTGTCCGATCAGGTGGTGGTGGTCGTGGGCGGCACCAGGGGTATCGGTGCGGCGATCGCCACCGACCTGGCCGCAGCGGGGGCGACGGTGTTCGTGGCCGGCCGGGATCTCGACGCCGCCCGAGGCGTGGTGGGTGCCATCGAGACCGCCGGTGGTACCGCCCACGGTGTCGCCTGCGACGTCACCGACGCTGAGGACTGTCGCCGGATGATCGACACCGTCGCTGAGACCTCGGGGCGGCTCGACACCATGTTCGCCAACCAGGGGGTCGCCCGTCGGAGTCGGAACCTGGTGGAGTGGAGCCCCGCCGACGTGGCCATCTGTCTGGATGTGAACCTCGTGGGTTGTGTCACCCTGGCCCGGGCGGCTCACCGACTGCTGGCCGCCGATGGCGGCGGGCGGTTCATAGTCACCGGTTCCGGTTCGGGGCATCGGAACGTCGCGGGGCTGGGGATGTACGGCATTTCCAAGGCGGCGGTGTCCCACCTGGTGCGCCAGCTCGCCATCGAATGGCGTCGGGACGACATAGCGGTGAACGAGCTGATCCCCGGCCCGGTCCGGACCGCCATGACCGGTTTCCGTGGTGACGGCGATGGTGACCGGGCCGACAATCCGATGCAGGTGTTCGCCGACCGTATGGGCGAGTGGCTGAAGGAACCCGCCGACGTGGCCCCTCTGGCCCGCTTCCTGGCCGGCCTGCCCACCCACGGTCCGACCGGCCAGGTCTTCAGCCTCGCCGGCCGGGTGTAGCGGCCTGCTCCGTTGCGGGTGCTCCGGACCAGAAGGTCACGAACGTGGCCCCGTGTGTGGTCCCGGAGCCGACCTCAGGATCCGGCGGCGGCGATCTCGACGTCTATGGCCTTGGCCATGGCGTCGGAGAGGGGGCGGCGGTGGCGTTCCATGTGGCCGATGTAGGCCCGGGGGGACAGGTCGGCCAGGCGCTCGCCCTCGATGAGGGCCCGTTCCACGACCTTGTCGGCGGGGACGACCTCGTCGAGGAAACCGGCGGCCACGTTGTCGGCCCCCTCGTACATGCGGGACGTGGCGGTGGCCTGCTGGAGATGGGAGGGGTTCAGCCGGGCCTCGGCCAGGATCTGGGCCCAGTCGGGGAGCACCATTCCCAGAGCCACCTCGGGCAGGCCCATGCGGGCGTCGGAGGCGCCGATACGGCTGTCGGTCCCCAGGGCCAGTAGGGCCCCGGCGGCCACGGCGTGTCCGGTCACCGCGGCCACGGACGGCTTGTGGCCCGAGAAGATGCGGTGCAC
>DRKF01000418.1 GCA_011051915.1 Acidimicrobiales bacterium
CGGTGGCAACGCCCGTCCGGCGTCGGGTCAGGCGGTTCCGGCCTACTCGGCCCTGGTCGACTACTTCGGACCCTTCGTGGCGCCCGACTCCCTTCCCTCCCAGACCGAGTCCGACGTCACCGACCCGGCCATCTCCAATGAGAGCCTGGCGGTCTCCAACACCGCGGTGACCTTCACCTTCGACGTGTCGGAACCGGCCACCGGGACGGCCCAGGTCCTCTCCCACGGCTCGGTCGTCACCTCGACCATCCCCGTCGCCTTCCACGGCGGGACCATCACCGGGCTTCCCGCCGACACGAATCTGACCCTGCGCCTGAGTGTCACCGACACCGCCGGGCGAACCGACACCAACGATGTTCCGTTCAAGACCAGTGGCTCGGCCACGGCCCCCGTCATCGAGGTGTTCTACGGACCCCAGCAGACCTTCGGGTCACCGGGGACGACCCAGCGCTGGGTCAACATCGTGGGCAACGTGTCCGACCCCCAGGACAATGTTCAGAGCGTGACCTACACCCTCAACGGCGGCGCGGCCAAGACCCTGACCCTGGGACCCGACCAGCGTCGCCTGGACACCCCGGGTGATTTCAACATCGACATTCTCCGCAGTGACCTCCAGCCGGGAACCAACACCGTGGTGATCACGGCTACGGACACCACCGCCGAGGTCACCACCAGCACGGTCCAGATCCAGTACAGCGACACCTCCACCTGGCCCGTCGCCTACGGAATCGACTGGTCCCAGCTCACCGACCTGACCGAGGCCGTCGACGTGATCGACGGAAAGTGGCAGATCTCGGGTGGAACCCTGCTGACCCCGACGGTCGCGGGATACGACCGCCTGGTGGCGGTGGGTGACACCTCGTGGACCGACTACGAGATCCAGTTCCCCTTCACCGTGTCGTCGTTCACCGCCGACGCCGACGACCCCCAGTCGTTCGGTCCCGGTGTCGGGGTGTTCCTCCGCTGGAACGGCCACAACGACACCGTCGTACCCGGGGCCCAGCCCCAACAGGGATTCCTGCCCGACGGGACCAACCCGACACCGCTGGGGGGAATCCTCTGGTGGAGCGATCCGGCCGGTTCCCCACTGCCAGGGCTCCGCATCCAGGACGAGAACACCACCGAGCAGGGACTCGACACCGGCTTCACCCTGACCCTGGGTACCACCTATGAGCTGCGGGCCCAGGTGATCGGATCGGTCTACCGACTCAAGGTGTGGGAACAGGGAACGGCCGAGCCCGGTACCTGGAACCTCACCTTCGACACCGGGACCGGGGGCAACAACCCCGCCTCGGGCAGCGCCGTGATCGTGGCCCACGAGGCCACCGTCAACTTCGGTGACGTGATTGTCACCCCGGCCGGTTCCTCGGCTGCGGCCGCCCCCACGATCAGCCCCTCGGGCGGGGCGATCAACTCCGGTGCGACCATCGAGATCACCACCACCGAACCCGACGCGGTCATCCACTACACCACCGACGGTTCGACCCCCACGCCGCTGTCACCCGTGTACTCGACCGGTGTCACCCTCAACGGTGACGCCACGGTGAAGGCCATCGTCTACACCGAGGGCAAGAACCCCAGCGGGGTGACGTCCGAATCGTTCAACGTCAACTCCGTACCCACGGTCAGCGCCGGCGCCGACGCCAGCGCCGAACTGGGCAATGTCCTGACCCTGAACGGCTCGGCCACCGACACCGACGGGCCCTCCGCGGTCTCGGTGACCTGGACCAAGGTCAGCGGGCCGGGATCGGTCAACTTCGCCAGCACCACCTCGGCGGCCACCACGGCCACGTTCTCCGCCCTGGGGACCTACGTCCTCAGGCTGAGCGCCACCGACGGTCTGGCCACGGTCACCGACGACGTCACCGTGTCGGTCCAGAAGAAGAACGGCTACTGGATCGTCGACGCCGCCGGCAAGGTGACCGAGTTCGGCCCCGTCTCCCACCACGGTGATCTCAGTGGCACCGCCCTGTCGTCCCCGGTGACCGCCATCGGGTCCAACCCCACCAAGGACGGCTACTGGCTGGTCCAGCGGGACGGTGGTGTGGCCGAGTTCGGCGCCGCCGGTGACTTCGGGGACCTGCCCGGGTTGGGCATCACCCCGGCCTTCGACATCGTCGGAATGGCCGCCACCCGAACCGGGAACGGCTACTACCTGCTGGGCAAGGACGGCGGCATATTCTCCTTCGGGGATGCCAACTTCTACGGCTCCACCGGGGCGATAGTCCTCGATCAGCCGGTCGTGGCCATGGCCGCCCACCCCACGGGTGAGGGCTACTGGTTCGTGGCCAAGGACGGTGGCATCTTCACCTACGGTCCCGATGCCAAGTTCAACGGGTCGTTGCCCCAGTTCGTGCCCTTCGACCAGCTGGCGGCCCCCGTCGTCGGCATGGCCGCCACGGCCAGCGGCAACGGGTACTGGCTGGTGGCCGCCGACGGCGGGATGTTCGCCTTCGGTGACGCCCAGTTCTACGGCTCCATCCCCGGTGTGCTGCCCCCCGGCACCAGCCTGAACTCCCCGATCGTGGGTATGGTCGCCACTTCCTCGGGCAAGGGGTACTGGCTGGTGGCCGCCGACGGCGGAGTGTTCGCCTTCGGTGACGCTCCCTTCTTCGGCTCCGGTGCGGGATCCGGCGGGCAGGTCGTCGGCCTGACCGGCTGACCGACCGCCCCGGAGGCGAACTTCCCCGATCCGCCCGGATCACGACCGATTCCCAAGGTCGTGACCCGGGCGGAAACGGTGAGCCGTGAAGCGACCGGGGATTCAGCCGATATCGAGGGGTGTGAGCCCGAGGCCCGACTGGAGAGCCATGAACTGTCCACTGTGTGAGAAACCGTCCCTGGTCGAGGTGGTCGGCATCACATCCGTTCCCGTGTTCTGCAACGTCCTCTACGGCACCGAGGCCGAGGCCCGGGCGGCGACACTGGGCGACATCGACCTGAGGTTCTGTCCCTCCTGTGGACTGCTGGTCAACACCGCCTTCGACGAGAGCCTCCTCGACTACTCACCGGAGTACGACAACTCGCTGCACTTCTCGCCCCGCTTTCGGGAGTTCGTGGGCGGGCTGGTCCGCCATCTCGTCGAGGATCGCGGCATCAGCCACGGAACGGTGGTGGAGATAGGCAGTGGCAGCGGCGATTTCCTGTCGCTGCTGTGCGAGGCGGGGGACAACGTCGGAATCGGCTACGACCCCAGCCACGATCCCCACCGGGCCCCACCGATCGCCAGCGACCGGGTGACGGTGAGGGCCGAGCCCTACCCCGTGGACCGGCCGGTCGACGCCCTGCTGGTCTGCAGTCAGCACGTGCTGGAGCACCTCCACGATCCCTCGGCCCTGGAGGTTCTCAGGGGTGTCAGGTCGTCGCTGTCGCCCGGGGACGGAACCCTGCAGTACCACGAGGTGCCCGACGCGACCTACATGGTCGAGACCGGTGCCATCTGGGATCTGATCTACGAGCACGTCTCCTACTTCGCCGAGCCGACCATGAGAGCCATGGTGGAAGCGGCGGGCTTCGAGGTGATCGACTCGGGCCGCAGCTTCGGTGATCAGTACCTCTGGGTCGAGGCGGTGACGGGCGCCCAGAACACCGCGGCCGGGTTCCCGGCCGTGGATCTGGGTCGCCTCCCCACACTGGTCGAGGAGTTCGGCCGGCGGCACCGCAGCACCATGGAACTGTGGGATCAGAGGCTGTCGGCGATGCTCGCCGAGGGCGAGGTCGTGGTCTGGGGGGCGGGATCCAAGGGAGTGTCCTTCCTCAACCAGATGTCGGGGGCGTCCGAGATCGGGCGTCTGGTGGACGTGAATCCACGCAAGCGCGGACGCCACGTGCCCGGCACGGGCCAGGTGATCGTGGCCCCCGCCGACCTGGTGGACTCGCCACCGACCCACGTCATCGTGATGAATCCTCTCTACACCGACGAGGTCTCCGCGATGCTGGCCGAGCTGGGTGTGGGCTCCACCGTGCATGCCATGGGTTGAGGCCGTGGGCCCCTGGAGACCGGCCGGCTGAACCGGTGTGTCAGTCCCGCGAGGGGACCGGCCCCGCCCCCACGGACAGATCCTCCACGGGATCGTCGGAGGGACCATGGTCGCCCGCCATGTCGGAGTCGCCGCGATCGTGGGCCGGCGCCGGCTCGTCACCAGTGGCTCCGGTCGTGGGCCGGGGGCGGTCTCCCGCGATCTCGTCGTCACCACAGTCGGTCGCGGATCCATCGGCCGAGGCCGGATCGGGATCCGACGGGGTCTCGGGCTGGCGGGCGAGGGTGGCCAGGGTGCGCCCCCCGAGGGCCCGGAACAGCCGACCCAGCATCGCCTCGGCGGTCTGCAGCATGATCACGAGGTCGAAGGTCACCGACCAGTTCTCGACGTAGTGCAGATCGAGTCGACGGTAGGCGGAGAAGTCGGGATTGTCCCTCGCTTCGACCTGCCAGAGACCGGTGATGCCGGGTCGTACCAGGTTTCTGGAGTGCAGCTCGGGGTCGAAGTCGGCGACCTCGCTGGGCAGCGCCGGCCGCGGGCCCACCAGGCTCATGTCACCCTTCAGCACGTTCCAGAGCTGGGGCAGTTCGTTGATGCTGGTGACGTCGAGGATGCGGCCGACGGCGGTGAAGCGGGGATCGCGGTCCATCTTGAAGAGGGGTCCGCGGCGCTCGTTCTGAGCCGCCTTGAGCTC
>DRKF01000419.1 GCA_011051915.1 Acidimicrobiales bacterium
CTTCGCCTACTTCCTGCGGGCCACCGGTGGTGAGGACCCCTTCGACGTCAAGCCGCTGGTCGCCCGGTGGTCCCAGACCTACGACCTGTACGTGCGCATCAGGCCCGATACCGACCTGCGGGCCGACGGGGTGCGAAGCACCAACGAGAAGTTCCGCAACGACATCGAGAAGATCCTGGACCTCATCGTCCCCCGCTACGTCGACCCCGAACGTCTGGTCGAGGTGTGGGCGTCGGAGATCTCCGAGGAGTTCGGTTGGGCGGGTCTCGTCGAACGTCTGTGTGGGCCCCCGGCGGATGTCGCCGCTGCGAAGGACCAGGGCCGACCTCTGATTCTGGAACCGACTCTGTTCGACTGACTGAGCCTGTTCTACTGGCCGCGCCTGTTCTGCTGACCGAGCCTGTTCGACTGACGCCGCGGCTCTACGAAACGCCCTTGGTCAGCGGCGGTTGAGGGCGCGGAAGACGGACTTGTTGCGGGCGAACGCCTTGGTCAGCTGTTCCGCCAGCAGGTCGTAGGTTTCGGAGTGCTCCGGATCGGGCTCGAAGACCTGGCGGGTACGGACGGCGGCGGCGATCTCGTCGAAGCCGATCACTCCGAGGCGCTCGAAGGCCAACAGAGCGGCGCCGATGCTCACGGTGTGGTTGCCGTGTTCGAGCTGGTGTACGGGTGTCCCCATGACGTCGGCCATGATCTGACACCACAGATCGGATTGTGCCCCACCACCGAAGAACGTGAAGCGGTCGAAGGAGCGTTTGGCGAACTTCTCCACCGGCCCCCGCAACCAGCGCAGGTTGAGGGCCACACCCTCGAGCACGGCCCGCGCCATGTCGCTGCGGGTCGTGGTGGCCGTCATGTTCAGGAACCCGCCGCGCACGAGATCGTTGGCCGCCGGGGCGATGGATCCGCCGATCCACGGCAGGAACAGCAGGTTGTTGCTGCCCGCCGGAGCGCCCGCTGCCGCCGATTCCAGGCGGTCGAAGCGGTCATCGGGGGGTTGGGGGGACGTGTCGTGGAAAGGATCCGTCGGGTAGACGACATTGGTCAGGAATCGATCGAGTGCCGCCCCGGCCATGCCGTTCTCGGCCATCACGAAGTACCGGCCGGGAACCGGGCTGGGCATGCTCAGGATGGCGTGCCGGACGTCGGTGTGCTTGCGGTCGACATGGGTGATCATCACGCAAGTCGATCCCACGGACACCCCGGCGTGGCTACCCGTGAACGCCCCGCAACCGATGCCACCGGCCTGGGTGTCGTTCAGACCCGTCACGACCCTGGTGTCGGGAGACAGTCCCAGCTCGTCGGCGACCTCGGGGAGAAGGTTTCCGACCACCTCGTCCATCGGTACCAGCTCGGGGAGTTTCTCGCGGTCGATGAGCGACTGTTTCACCAGGGTGTCGGAGTAGTCGTCGGCGTCGAGGGTGCGGTTGTCCACCATCAACGACATGAACGCCGTCGCCTGGTTGGCGGTGGCCCGCCCGGTCAGGCGCATGGTGAGGAAGTCCATCGGCTCGAGCAGGTGGGCGGTGCGCTCGTACACCTCGGGCCGGCCGAACTTCAGGTACCGCATGTGGGTCATGGAGATCCCACCGGCGATCGGCGGCAGCCCGTGGAGCCGAAGCCACTGCCCGAGGCTGACGGGGTTGTCGAGCCGACCGGACACCCCGGGGAGGTGCTTCAGCTTCGGTGTCGCCCCGCGGTGGTCCTGCCAGAGGATCATGTTCGCCGTTGGCCGACCCCGGTGGTCCACGGGAACGATCGAGGAGTACTGGCTGGTGCAGATGACCGCGGCCACTTCGCCGCGTTCGACTGCGGAGGCGGCCAGGGCGGCTCTCGTCGCCTCCACGACCGATCGCCAGACCTGGTCGGGATCCTGCTCGATTCCGCCGTCGGGCAGGTGAATCGTGTCCACGTGGGCCCGTGCGGTTCCCACCGGGTCCCCACCGGGGGAAACCACCGCGACCTTGGGTCCACTGGTGCCAAGGTCGATTGCCACGATGTACCGGTCGGTCACGGCTCCGATACTCGCGGATCACGTCCGACCACGTCGAACCCGGGTAGCCGAACGTCCGGCTGACTCAGTAGGTCTCGAAGCGGGCGTTGAGTTTCGCCATGTCAACGGGGTCCGAGGTGAGGATGAAGGTGCCCAGGCTCTCCGCCACCACGGCGAGATGGGCGTCGACGATCCATGGTCCGGCATCGATGATCAACGATCGACTCCTTGGCGGTCGAGAACTGCGTCGGCCCAGTCCAGATGCTCCTGGTCGATGGGGCCTTCTTCGGCTTCCCACGAGGAGATCATGTCGAGCAGAGCCTGGCTGCGGCGGCGGCGCTTGACCTCGGCGAGCAGGGACCTCTTGATGGCGAGCTTCTTGGTGCCGTCGATGGCGACGGGTTCAGCGAGTGCCTCTTCCATCTCGTCGTCGAAGTTGACGGGTGTCCTGCCAGCCATACGCATATGGTGCGTCGCCCATGCACGTAGGTCAACGCCGAAGGAAACCGCGCCGGGCCTGCCGAGCGGTCCCGCAAACTGGAGGGGAACGAGGTCTCGGCGATGGTCTACGAGCGCCCGATGTTCGGGGCGTAGGCGCTGTTCCGTCGGCCGACTCCCAACGTCGGAGGCTCCCGGATGACCCGCGGGGTCAGGACTCGAGATGCCAGAGGCGGCGGTAGTAGCGGATCCGCTCGGCGTCGGGTTCGATCCCGTAGGCCTCGAAGAACTCGTGCTGGTGACCCTCACCGAAGTTCCAGTCGATGCTCATCGAGGCCACGGCCAGGTCGGCCCAGCGGTCCCCGACACCGAGGTCGCCGAAGTCGACGTTGCCGACCCACTCACCCGTGGCCGAGATCAGGGTGTTGGGGGCGCAGGCGTCGCCGTGCACGACGACCGGTTCGCCGATGTCGGGTCGGAGTCCGATGCCCGGTGGCGTGCGAGCCACCCAGGATTCTCCGGCCCACCGCGACACGGTCTCGTCGACGTTGATGGCGTGAATGGCCCGCAGGCCGGCGGCGATGGCTCCGATGGCCTCGGGGCGGCGAGCCCGCCAGGTGTCGCCGACGGCGTGTTCACCCCGAAGAGCCGAGGTGAGTAGCCATTGTGCTGTTCCGTCCGAACCGGAGGCCAGGACCTCGGGTGCGGGGTGGCGGCGGCTGATCCATTCGAGCCGCGCTCTCTCCCGTTCCAGGTCGATTCCGTTGTCGTGGGGATTCCACTTGATGAAGCGGTCGCCGATCCGGAAGGTCAGGCCGCCCAGTTGGTTGCGCCACACGAACTCGGGTTCGGCCCCCGCCGCCAGCTCCACGACGATGTCGGGGACCGGCCGTCCGCCGAGGGAGTGTTCACCGAGATCGGGTGCGCTCCTGTCGTGCATCGCCCGTGGATCCTAGGAGTCATCGGCCGGCCACGGCCCGGAAAATTCCGGTCGGGGTGTCCGAAAGGGGGCACTCTGTTCGTGGAGGGGACAACCGGGAGATGCCCGGGGCCGGATCGAGATCCGGATACCTCAACGGAGTCAACACATGAAGTACATGCTTCTGCTCTACAGCGCCGAGAACGCCGGCCCCGAGATGGGCAGCCCCGAGCAGGCGGCGGAGATGCAGGCCTGGTTCGCCTACACCGAAGCCCTGGTCTCGGCGGGGGCCCTGGTCGCCGGTGATCCCCTCCAGGGCGTGGACACGGCAACGACCGTCCGCGTCAGGGATGGTGAGACCTCGATGACCGACGGCCCCTTCGCCGAGACCAAGGAGATGCTGGGCGGCTACTACCTGATCGACGTCCCCGATCTCGACACAGCCCTCGACTGGGCGGCCAAGGTGCCGCTGGCACCCTACGGATCCGTCGAGGTGCGGCCTCTCATGGAGCTGCCTCCCCGGTGAGCGACGGCGGTGGGGTGATCGCCGAGGTGTTCGCCACCGAGTGGGCCCGGGTCGTCGCCACCGTGGCCCGCGACTTCGGTGACCTGGAGCTGGCCGAGGACTGCGCCCAGGAGGCCTTCGAGGCCGCCTCCGGCCGCTGGACGACCGAGGGCGTTCCGGCCTCGCCGGGCGGTTGGCTGGTCACCGTCGCCCGGCGTCGGGCCATCGACGTGCTGCGTCGTGATCGCCGCTTCGAGGCCCGCCTCCCGGCCCTGTCCCGGGCCCGGGAGCGGGCCACCTCGGCCACACCGCTGGTGGACGACCGCCTGGCGCTGCTGGTCTCGTGCTGCCATCCGGCCCTCGCTCCCGACGCCCGCGTGGCTCTGACGCTGAAGCTCGTCGGCGGTCTCACCGTGGCCCAGATCGCCCAGGCCTTCGTGGTCACCGAGGGGGCGATGGCCCGCCGCCTCTCCCGGGCCCGCGGCAAGATCCGCCGGGCCGGAATCCGGATCCAGCCCCCTGACCGCGAGAGTCTGACCGACAGGATCGCGGTGGTCAGAACGGTGATCTACCTGATCTTCACCCAGGGTCACACCGCGACCGGCACTGCCGAGTTGGTGCGCGGTGACCTGTGCGACGAGGCCCGCTGGTTGGCCGGACTGCTCGTCGAGCTGGTACCCGATGACCCGGAGAACCTCGGCCTGGCCGCCCTGATCGACCTGACCGACGCCAGGCGGTCCGAGAGGGTGGACGCCGCCGGCCGTCTGCGACTGCTGGAGGACCAGGACCGGTCCCGCTGGGACCGGGCGCTGATACAGAGCGGTCTCTCACTGCTGGCCCGGGCCCACACCCACCGACGCCTGGGGTCATTCCAGCTCCGGGCCGCGGTGGCGGCGTTGCATTCCACCGCCCCTTCCCTCGAGGAAACCGACTGGGAGTCCATCGTGGCTCTCTACGACACCATGCTGGCGGAGGACACCGATCCGATCCTGGTCCTGAACCGGCTGGTCGCCAGGTCCAGACTCGACTCGGCGATCGAGGCCCTGGCCGAACTGGAGGATCTGGCGGCCGGGGGACGGCTCGAGGACTACCCCTACCTCCACAGCACCCGGGCCGAGCTGCTCCTCAGATCGGGCCGTCCTGGTGAGGCCCTGAAATGGTTCGAGCGGGCCCTGGAACTCTCCGACAACCCGGTCGAGGTCGCCCACCTCCGGCACCGGATCGCCGCCGCCGGAGGCGGGTCCGGGAGTTGATCGGCGCCGAGGCGCGGAAGGGCCACCGGTCGGAGTCGCCGCAACCCGGGCGGTCTCCCCACGCCGGGGCCGGCAGCGTGGTAGCCATCGAGGGGTACACGGGTCCGAGCAGAACAGGGTGGTCGAACATGGCCAGAACGATGTGGGCGGTCGTACTCGACGCCCCGGGGCCGCCCGAGGCTCTCGACATCCGTCGGGTTCCCGTACCGGAACCCGAGGTCGGATGGGTGCTGATCGAGGTAAGGGCCTTCGGGATCAACCGATCGGAGCTCCACACGCGTCTGGGTATGGCCGAGGGAGTCACATTCCCGCGGGTTCTCGGGATCGAGGCGACCGGAGTGGTCGCAGCCGCTCCGGGTGGGGAGTTCGCCGAGGGCGAGTCGGTCATGGCGATGATGGGTGGGATGGGACGCACCTTCGACGGGGGGTACGCCGAGTACGTCCGTGTCCCCGCCGGCCAGGTCATTCCGTTCAACAGTGACCTCGACTGGGCCGTACTCGGCGCCGTCCCCGAGATGCTGCAGACAGCCCACGGGTCCCTCACTGTTGGGCTGGACGCCCAGCGGGACCAGACGATCCTGATCCGGGGAGGGACCTCCTCGGTGGGTATGGCCACCGCCGTCCTGGCCAGGCAGCGGGGAATGGTGGTGCTGGCCACGACGCGCAACCCCGGCAAGTCAGCATCGCTGACCCGGATCGGAGTCGACCATGTGATCATCGACGACGGCAACGTCGCGCCCCGGGTCCGAGCCATCTTTCCCGACGGAGTCGACACCGCACTGGAACTCGTCGGAACCCCGACCCTTCCCGACACCCTGAGATCCGTTCGGGTCCATGGGGTGGTGTGCTTCACCGGCATGCTCTCCAACCAGTGGACCGTGGAGAACTTCTACCCGATCGAATACCTGCCCAACGGGGTCAGGCTGACGGCCTACGGCGGAGACGCGGCGGATCTCTCCCCGGAGGTCCTGCAGGACTTCCTCGACAGTGTGAAGGCCGGTCGGGCCACGGTGCCTGTCCACCAGATCTACGGCCTCGATGAGATTCAGCAGGCTCACGCACTGATGGAGGCCGGTGGCGCTGCGGGGAAGCTGGTGGTCAGGCTGTGAGAATCCTCGAGCGCCCGGCCCCGACGGAGGATGATTGACTGGCCTCATGGACAGCAGCGAGGATCAGCCCCATCGGAATCCGGATCCCCTGCCCCGGCTGCTTCGGTCCGTGAACCGGGTGGTGAGGCCGTTGGTGAAGGCCGGACTCGGATCACCCCTGCCGGTGGGGCTGGGTGCCGTGGTCGTCGAGTCCACCGGAAGGGTCACGGGTCGGCGCCGGGAGGTTCCGCTCCTCGGACTGCGGCTGGGGGACAGGGTGATCGTGTCGACGGTCAGGGACCGGTCACAGTGGTTGCGCAACATCGAGGCCGATCCCGAGACCTCCGTCTGGTACTGCGGTCGCCGACACGGGACGACGGCCAGCGTCAGGCGGGGGCCGCTCAGTGTCGTGACCCTCACCCCGGCCGAACCCGAGGCCGAGGCCGACGAGTGAGGTAGTGGCTGAGGATGCAGAGCCTCGGCGGGGAGTTCGGCACTAGGCCTCATCTGTGGCCTTGACGTCCTTCCCCGTGGGTGGCTCGATGTGGTGTGGAGCCACAGGTCCCGCTTGTAAGCGGCCGGGTGCTGTGCGAGGGGGTCGGTCATCGCGGTCGAGAATGTGATTCCTTGCGCGCTGGTCGTCACCCGCTCCAGCCGCGCCCACGAATCGGAACGACCGGATCGCCCGCCCTAGGCCGAGGACCAGGCGGCACCGCTGGTGTAACGGCGCAGACCGGCGGTGAACGCCGCGAGCCCCAGGCCGGCCACAACGACGGCGACGGCGGCGGTGGCCGCGGCCCACCCCGGGGAGAAGTGCTCGACCAGGCGGGCCGGAACCGAGGTGACGAAGGCCGCGGGTATCACCGCGTAGAGAAACACCCGGGTCATGGCTCCGTAGAGGTCGACGGGGTAGCTGGAGAACAGCAGGACGGCGTGGAACCCGAGATCGGCGGCCTCGTTGCGACCCAGCAGGAAGGCGGTGGACCCCATGACGACCAGGAATCCACACAGGATCAGGGTCGCGCACACGACACCGAACACGAACACGGCGGTACGGGTGGGGTTCGGATGGCCGGCCAGGGCGAAGAGCAACGGTCCGAAGAACACATCACCCACGTGCACGGTTTCGACCCGACGACTGAGTATGTGGCTCAGGGGTGGGACCGGCAGAACGAGGACGGCGTCGAGACCTCCCGAGGAGACCAGTTCGCCGATGCGGCGAACGTTGCTCATCAGGCCGAGAACCAGTCCAGCGGAGGTGGTGAGCACGGCGAACAGCACGATCACCTGGTCCAGGTCCCAGCCCCTGACCTGGTCCACCCGGTTGAAGAACAGGGCCCAGAAGACGATCCACACGAGATCGTTGACCACCATGATCGCCACCTGGAACCAGAACGAACTGCGGTTGGCCCGTGCCTCCTGCCACGCCGACGACCAGGTGAGGCGCAGGGCTCTCATGACCCGGGCCTCACGAGATGGGGGCTCCACGGCGTACGGATCCCCGGTGGGCGAGCTCCGGTGTTCATGACCCCTCCACCACGAGATGCCTCTCGCCGGCCCTGAACACCAGATGGGCCACAAAACCGATCGCCACCAGCCAGAACGCCTGGACCAGGAGCAGTTCCGGCTCGAAGTGGCCGGACGCCAGCCGGGCCGGAACGTAGGCCATGGCGCTGAAGGGCAGCAGGCGGGCGACAGCTGCCACCGGGTCGGGGAGCACCTCGAGGGGAAGAAGCATTCCCCCGAGTACGAACACCAGCTTCTGGTAGAGAAACCAGGTACTGCGGGCGTCGAGCACCCAGAAGGCGATGGCGGCGAAGGCGTGCTGGGCCAGCAGGTTGGTCGCGAGGGCCAGCAGCAGAGCCGGCAGGGCCAGAGCCAGGGCGGCAGCGTCGGGGGGTCGGCCACCGGTGAGTAGTCCCAGGGCGACTCCGGTGGCGCCGATCGCGGCGAGGCGGGGGACCAGGCGTCCGAGTTCGCCTCCCACCCGGACGGCCAGAGCGGAGGCGGGGCGGAGCATCTCGGAGGCGAAACGGCCCGAACCGATGTCGACGCCTATGTCGTCGATCAGGCGGAAGGGCAGGGACATGACGGCCGCCTCGGAGGTCGCGATGTACCAGACCAGGGCGGTGGTGCTGTAGCCGACGATGGACCCACCACTGGCCTCGGCGGCCGAGCGCCACACGCCCGACAGGGCCAGGGCCACCACGAGGTAGAAACCGGCCGCCACCACCAGGCCGGCGGGTTCGGCCCGGACTCCGTCCATGGCCAGCCGGGCGGCCCGCAGGGGGATTCCCAGGGCGCTGCCGATCCGACCTCCAGGCCGTGCGGTGCTCACAGCGGCCTCTGGTAGATCTCGCCGATGATCTGTTCCAGGGGTGGCTTGACGACGGACAGATCGGTGACCCGGACAGCGGACATCACCGCGTCCAGGACCTCTCGCACCGGCGTGATCGAAGTGTCGACCTCCAGCCTCAGCATCGACGCGGTGGGGGAGGTGACCGCGATCGCGGGGTC